>NZ_JBHXFA010000255.1:0-6037 GCF_042724175.1 Streptomyces sp. NPDC127084 | reverse complement strand
GGGTGTGCTGCCAGTCAGGCTTCCGCCCCGGCTGGTCTCCACCATCCTCGACGGCGCCGTGCCGCAGCTCCCGGCCGACCCGACGCCGTCCCAGGCTGAGGGCGAGCGCGGAGCGGACGACACGGCCTGACCGGCAGCCCCGGCCGGGCCTGGGTCCGAGCCTTGCTCCGACCGGTCAGGAGCCGCCGGCGGCGCGGAGCGAGCCGGTGCTGGAGCCGCTGGAGTCGGCCAGGAAGCAGGTGACCTCGCGGTCGCCGAACGTCCAGGTGGCCGGCTGCGGGTGGTAGTAGTAGAAGCTCATCGTCTCGGGAAGCTTGGCGGCCGGGCCCACGTAGTCGGTGAACAGCTTTCCGCCGCACTTCTCGTTGGCGATGTCCTCGACCTTGTCGATACCGGGGTACGCGCCGTCCTCCAGCTCGAAGACTCCGTAGGCCTCACCCTTGTGGGGCTGGGAGCAGGGCACGATGTCCACCCGCTGCGCGGCCTTGGCGCCGTCCTCGCCCGCGTAGTCGTCCAGATCGTCCGTCGTGTTGAAGCAGTCCCCCGCCTGGATGTCCATCACATCGCTGTAGCCCGGGCTGGTGACCTCGCCGCTGGTGTCGCGCTTCGGCTTGGAGGAGTGGGAGGAACTGTCGTCGAGGGCGCCGGTCACCCCGAGCGCCACCACGATCGCCATGACCACGAGCAGTGCGCCGTGGATCGCGATACCGGCGATGGCGAAGCCCTTGCCCTTCTCGCCGTTCTTGCGGATCTGGGAGAGGGCGATGATGCCGAGGATGACCGGGACGAACGGGATGCCGCAGACGATCGCCATCACGAAGGACACGATGGCCAGCGCGTTCGTCTTCTCCGACGGCGCGGACCCCCAGCCCGGTGCGCCGCCGTACGGTCCCGGCTGGCCGTAGGGGCCCGGCTGACCGTACGGGGTGGGCTGGGACGGCTGGCCGTACGGGCCCGGTGCGGCGGGCTGCCCGGGCGTTCCGTACGGACCGGGCTGTCCGGGCTGGTCAGGCTGTCCGGGCGAACCGTAGGGGCCGGGGGACGAGGGCGGCGGTGGCGGTATGGACACTGCGTGAGCTCCTTGTAAGGACGGTGGTACAGAACTTATAGCCAGGCCGTGGCAACCCCCGGTCGGGGTCCGGCGTCCCACCCCCAGGACATATGACCTTGATCGAACGCGGGGGACAACGGATGAGGGCATCTGCGGAGCAGTCGGAAAGGGACCGTCAGGACCCTCAGGGCCAGCCGGGTCAGCAGGATCGGCAGGGCCCCCGGAAGACCGACGCACAGCAGCGGACCGCCAGTTCCGCCGACACCTGGCCGACAGTACTGCTGCTCCCCGCCCTTCTGCTCCTGAGATATCTCGGCGAGCACTCATGGGCGTACTGGACCGCGGCGGTCATCGGCCTGCTGGGCACGATCGGTGCCGCTGTCGAGATCACCGCGGGGGTCCGGCACATCGTCCGCCGGCGTCGGCCGCTGGTCGCGCTCTGGGTGCTGTTCTGCCTGGTCTCGGCGCTGGTGGTACTGGCGGTCAGGCTGATTGCGGAGTGGTGACGGCAGCGGGCCCGCGCCGGATCGTACCGGCACGGGCCCGCCTCACTGAGCCACTTCCGCGGTCTACCGAACGGCCGCGGCCACGCGTCCGGTGACCTCGCCGAGGCCGACCCGCACACCGTCAGGTCCGGGTGCCCATGCGGTGATGGTGACCTCGTCGCCGTCCTCCAGGAAGGTCCGCTTGCCTTCCGGCAGTTCAAGCGGGTCCCGCCCGTTCCAGGTGAGTTCGAGGAGCGAGCCGCGCTGGTGCGGTTCGGGGCCGCTGACCGTACCGGAGCCGTACAGGTCACCGGTGCGCAGCGAGGCACCGTTCACGGTCATATGCGCGAGCTGCTGGGCGGCGGTCCAGTACATCGTCGCGAACGGCGGCTCGCTGACGACCTCTCCGTTGATCGTGACCGTGATGTGCAGCTCGAAGCCGCCGGGCTCCTCGTCGCCCGAGTCGTCGAGATAGGGCAGCAGGTCGAAGTCGCGCGCGGGCGGGGCCACCCGGGCGGCGTCGAGCGCCTCCAGCGGGGTGACCCAGGCGGACACGGAGGTGGCGAATGACTTGCCGAGGAACGGGCCGAGCGGGACGTACTCCCAGGCCTGGATGTCGCGTGCGGACCAGTCGTTGAGCAGATGCAGCCCGAAGACGTGGTCGCGGAATCCGGACAGCGGCACAGCCCGGCCGTGCTCGCTCGGCGTGCCGACGACGAAGCCGACCTCCGCCTCGATGTCCAGCTTGACCGAAGGCCCGAAGAGCGGGGCCGGGTCGGCCGGGGTCTTGCGCTGGCCGTGGGGCCGGATGACATCCGTGCCGGAGACCACGACGGTGCCGGAGCGTCCGTGGTAACCGATCGGCAGATGCTTCCAGTTGGGGGTCAGCGGCTCGCCGTCCGGCCGGAAGATGTGCCCGACGTTGGTGGCGTGGTGCTCGCTGGCGTAGAAGTCGACGTAGTCGGCGACCTCGTAGGGGAGGTGCAGGGTCACCGCCGCGAGCGGGTGGAGCAGCGGTTCGATGTCCTGGCGGTGGGCCGGCACGGTCACCCATGCGGTGAGTGCGCGCCGTACGTCGCGCCAGGCGGTGCGGCCCGCCGCGAGCAGCGGTCCCAGGCTCGGCTGCGCGAGCAACGCGGCATACGGGGAGCCGAGGGTGTGCGCCGCGGCTCCGGTGTCGAGCACGTGGTTGCCGATCCGGACGCCGAGCCGGCGGCGGTCGGGCTCTGCCGCGGTGGTGAAGACCCCGTACGGGAGGTTGTGCGGGCCGAAGGGATCGCCTTCGGCCAGGTCGAGCGGGCTCTGCTCGGGCATCGGTGCTTGCCTCGCTTTCCACGTGTGTGGGGGACACGTTACGTGGGCGCTGCATCCGGCGTCAGTGCCCAACGGGGCCCTCGGGCCGTATGGGTGGTGCGGTCGGGCCGGGCGGCGCGTCGTCGGCGGAGGGCACCTTCAGGCGGGCGCCCGGCGGCTTCCCGGGGGCGCCCGGCACCTTCGTTCCAGCCATCCGGAGGCCATTTCGTCGGATTGGCGGAACGTCGGCCCGGCGGCACTCGTCTAGTCGGTCGATCGGTGGGTCGGGCGTTCGTTGGCTCGGTCGATCAGTCAGCCGGTACGCGCCGGGAGCTCGTCCGGCAGCCGGTTCGGCGCATGACGGGGTCCGCTGGAGAACGCTGCGGGTGACACGGACGTCGCTTACGGTCCTATAAACGCATCAGTAACATATCGGGGTGGCGGGAAGGCGCCGCCAGTGATCGAAACCGGACCGGATACGCTGACTTGAGTGATGACCACGACACATCGACAATCCGTGTGATCGTCAGCAGACAGGAGTACCTCTCGTGACCGTCGTCGAGCCGTTCGGGCTGAGCGTGCGGGACCAGGCTCTTGAGGCCGATGTCCAGGCCGGATTGGCGGCAGTCGAGGCCGGGCTGCTCGATGCCACCAAGAGCGAGGTGCCCTTCATCACCGAGGCCGCGCAGCACCTCGTGCGCGCCGGTGGCAAGCGATTCAGGCCGCTGCTGGTGATGCTGGCCGCGCAGTTCGGTGATCCGTACGCGCCCGGCATCGTGCCCTCCGCCGTGGTCGTGGAGCTGACGCATCTGGCGACGCTGTACCACGACGACGTGATGGACGAGGCGGAGGTGCGCCGCGGCGTGGCCAGCGCCAACGCCCGCTGGGGCAACTCGCTGGCCGTCCTCACCGGCGACTTCCTCTTCGCCCGCGCCTCGCACATCCTGGCGGACCTGGGTCCCGATGCCATACGGGTCCAGGCCGAGGCGTTCGAGCGGCTGGTCACGGGCCAGATCCTGGAGACCGCGGGTCCACGTGGGGACAGCGACCCGGTAGAGCACTACCTCGACGTGCTGGGTGGCAAGACGGGCTCGCTGGTCGCCGTCTCCGGGCGGATGGGCGCGATGATGGCGGGTGCCGACGAGCGTGTCGTCGACACCCTCACGCAGTACGGCGAGCGGCTCGGCGTCGCCTTCCAGCTCGCCGACGACGTGCTCGACATCGCCTCCGACTCGCACGAGTCCGGCAAGACCCCCGGTACCGATCTTCGCGAGGGCATCCCCACACTGCCCGTACTCCGGCTGCGGGAGCAGGCCGCGGCGCACCGGCAGCCCGAGGACCTGGAGCTCGTTGAGCTGCTGGACGGGGACCTGGCGGATGACGCACGGCATGCCGAGGTACTGTCCCGGCTGCGCGTCCACCCGGCCCTCGAGCGGGCACGGCAGGACACGCTGCGGTACGCGAAGGAGGCGCGGGCGATGCTGGCGCCGCTCCCGGAGGGCCCGGCCAGGGCTGCTCTGGAGGACCTGTGCAACGCGGTGGTGCACCGCGCCGGCTGACCGGCATCCTCACCACGGCTGACGCCTGCTGAGGCGGCGCCCCTGATGGCGTCCCCTACTGGTCGGCTGAGTCAGAGAGCCCCCGGGTCATACCGCAGCAGTACGCGGAGTTGATTCCGGGGGCTGACGCTATTCGCCGGGCGTTTTGGTCAGATGGTGTGGACGGACGACGCCGCTATCACGGAGGTAGGGCACACCATGGCACCGAACGAGAACGCAACGGCCACTGAACAGCCCGGGGAGGTCAGCCCGGTCCGCCGGAAGGCGGCGCGGTACGCCGTCCCGGTCGCGGTGGCGGGCGTTGCCGCGGCGACCATCGGGCTCGTCCCGGCGCTCGCCGCCGTGGGAGACCCCGATCTGCCGAAGATCAGCGCACAGGAGCTCATCGAGAAGATCGCGGCGTCGGACACCCAGCAGCTGTCCGGCACGGTGAAGGTCACCACCGATCTGGGTCTCCCGGACCTGGGCGGTCTTACGGGCGGCCTGCTGTCCGGAGCGGGCGCGGGAAGCGGCGGCGCGTCGGCCCCGGCCTCGCCGGATGCCGCGAGCAAGCTGATGGAGCTGGCCTCGGGCACGCACAAGGTGGAGATCGCCGCCGATGGACCTGATCGGCAGCGGATGTCGTTCGAGTCCGGTGGCGAGGAGTACAGCGTCACGCACAACGGCGCCGATGTGTGGACGTACGACGGCGCGGCCAACGAGGTCGTGCACGGCAAGGACGACGCGGCCGGCAGGGACGGCGGCAAGGACGGCGGCAGGGACGGCGGCAGGGACGGCGGCAAGGGCCGCGAGGGCTCCGATGAGCTGCCCGCCACACCCAAGCAGCTTGCCGACGAGGCGCTGAAGCTCGCGGGCGACACGACAGCGGTGACCGTCGACGGCACGGCGCGGATCGCCGGACGTGACGCGTACCAACTGGTCATCAAGCCGAAGCAGAGCGGTTCGACGATCGACTCGATCAAGATCGCGGTGGACGCGCAGAACGGTGTCCCGCTGAAGTTCACGCTGCTGGCGAGCGATGGCGGCAAGGCGGCGGTCGACGCGGGCTTCACCAAGGTCGACTTCTCCAAGCCGGCGGCTTCGACCTTCGACTTCACCCCGCCGAAGGGCGCGAAGGTCACCGAGGCCGATGAGCTCGCCGACCGCGCGAAGGCCGGGAGGACGGGAGGGGACGCCAGGACCGGGAAGTCCGAGGTCCCGAAGTCCGTCAAGGAGTTCAAGGGCATGGAGGACTTCGACGGTCCCGGCCAGGGGCTGAATGTCATCGGCGAGGGGTGGACCGCCATCGCGGAGCTGAAGGGCCCCGGCGGCGAGGGCCTCGGCGCGTTCAAGGACGGCAGTGGCGGAAAGGGTGACAAGGGCGGCAGGGGCGATGTCCCTCCGGAGGCCGCGAAGTTCCTGGATGCGCTGGGAGACCAGGTCACGGGTGACTTCGGCACCGGCACGGTCTTCAAGACCCGTTTGGTCAACGCCCTGATGACGGACGACGGCAAGGTGTACGTCGGCGCGGTCACCCCGGACGCGCTGGTCAAGGCCGCCAACGCCGCGAAGTGACCTAGTGCTGTGACCGGATAGGTTCACCGGCTCGCGACGTCCTGCACGGCACCTCGCTGCGTTGTCGAATCACCCGAGTACATCCAGTACGAGGG
>NZ_JBHXFA010000254.1:0-6190 GCF_042724175.1 Streptomyces sp. NPDC127084 | reverse complement strand
GCCCGGAGCTGGAAGGTGGGGCCGGGATTCCCGGCCATGCGATCCATCAGGACCGGTCCGGCAGATCGGCTGGACCGGTCTGCTGAATCGGTCTGGCAGTCGGTTCTAGTAGATCGGCTTCTGCGGCTCGATCTGGTTGACCCAGCCGATCACACCGCCGCCGACGTGCACCGCGTCGGCGAAGCCGGCGGCCTTCAGTACGGCGAGGACTTCCGCGCTGCGGACACCCGTCTTGCAGTGCAGGACGATCTTCTTGTCCTGCGGCAGGTCCTGGAGGGCATTGCCCATCAGGAACTCGTTCTTCGGGATCAGCCGAGCCCCGGGGATGGAGACGATCTCGAACTCGTTCGGCTCACGGACATCGATGATGTCGATGTTCTCGCCGTCGTCGATCCACTCCTTGAGCTGCTTGGGAGTGATCGTCGAGCCGAGCGCCGCCTCCTGCGCCTCCTCGGACACGACGCCGCAGAAGGCCTCGTAGTCGATGAGTTCGGTGACGGTCGGATTCTCACTGCAGACCGCGCAGCTCGGGTCCTTGCGGACCTTCACCTGGCGGTACTGCATCTCCAGGGCGTCGTAGATCATCAGCCGGCCGACCAGCGGCTCGCCGATACCGGCGAGCAGCTTGATCGCCTCGTTCACCTGGATTGACCCGATGGACGCGCAGAGCACGCCCAGCACGCCGCCTTCGGCGCAGGAGGGCACCATCCCCGGCGGCGGGGGCTCCGGATAGAGGCAGCGGTAGCAGGGGCCGTGCTCGGACCAGAAGACGGAGGCCTGACCATCGAAACGGTAGATCGAACCCCAGACGTACGGCTTGTTGAGCAGCACGCACGCGTCGTTCACCAGATAGCGGGTGGCGAAGTTGTCCGTACCGTCGACGATCAGGTCGTACTGGCTGAAGATGTCCATCACGTTCTCGGCCTCAAGCCGCTCTTCGTGCAGGACCACGTTCACATAGGGGTTGATGCCCTTGACGCTGTCACGCGCGGACTCGGCCTTGGAGCGGCCGATGTCCGCCTGGCTGTGGATGATCTGGCGCTGCAGGTTCGACTCGTCCACCTCGTCGAACTCCACGATTCCGAGCGTGCCGACCCCGGCCGCGGCCAGGTACATGAGCGCAGGGGAACCGAGCCCGCCCGCGCCCACGCAGAGCACCTTGGCGTTCTTGAGGCGCTTCTGCCCCTCCATCCCGACATCCGGGATGATCAGGTGGCGGGAGTACCTGCGGACCTCGTCTACGGTGAGCTCGGCAGCCGGCTCGACCAGGGGTGGCAGCGACACGGAGACCTCATCAATACAGCTGGTGGTCGTTACGTCAGTACGGTTGTTCTGGCTGTAACAGTGCCACGCGCCCTCTCATTCCGAGACACCCGGTCCAATACGCGAGACAATTTCGTCCCAGTAGCCGGGCAAGGAGTCAAACGCCCCGGTTTGTCCAGTGCGGTCGGTGAAGAAGATCGTGCCCGCACCCTGCCAGCGGGCGATGCGCATGGCCTCCTCCAGTTTCGTCCGCGGCACCCCGTGGACAAAGTGGACGAACCGCTCGGGCGGATGGTCCCCCGTCCACTCCGCGACCTGCGACCAGCGGTATTCCGCCCAGGCTCCGGAGAAGGTGACGAGCTGGTCGGCTACCTCCGCGTACCCCGGGTGGGGGTGCGTGCCCTGGCCGAGGACCAGGTGGCCTCCGTCGAGAAGGGCGTTGAGGGTGGCCGTAAGACGCCGCACGGCTGGCAGGTCCACCCGGTCCACCGGGCAGCGGTCCAACAGGAAGCCGCGGACCCGGTACCAGTCGAGGTAGCGCTGGGCGTCGGTGATGAGCTCGGCGAACGGCCGGGTGCCATGGGCGAGGTCGAGATGTCCCAGCACCCGGTTCCCGGCGTTGTTCAGCCTTCCCGCGGCCTCCAGGCAGTGCGGGTCCGGCTGGATCCCGGGACCGCCGTCGGAGACATTGAGCACCGCCCAGTGCAACGGGGTCCCGGGCCGGGTCAGCTCCGCCCATTCCACCGGGGCCACCAGCGGATGGGCATAGCCGGGAACGCCGAAACCGAGCCGGTCGGCGCCGGGTGCGGAGAGCATGGGGCCGGTGGACGTCAGATACGGCACGCCGCCTCCATCCAGATATCCGCGAGGGACTCCTCCAGGTTGATCCGCGGTCGCCAGCCGAGCCGGTCGCGAGCGGTGCGCACATCGGCCTGCTGCCAGCTGCCGCACCCGTCGGGGTAAGGGAACGGCGTGGCTCCGAGCTGCTCGGCGACGCTCTCGGGACCGCGCGGTGCGCCGATGTGACCATGGCCGGGACGCACGGGGGGCGTGTCCACCTCGTGGAGCGCCCCGGTGAATCCGGCGACCCGGGCGAGCACGGCGGCGGCGTCCCTCAGGCGGACGGCACGGCCGGTGCCGATGTTGACGACGCCCTGTGCGGCGGAGAGTGACGCGGCGTGCACGGCACGCGCCACGTCCCGTACGTCCACGAAGTCGCGCTGCACACCGAGGCCGCTCAGCTTCAGCTCGCCGTCCCCGGACTGCATGGCCCGGCGCATCGCCTCCGCGAGGCGCCCCAGGGGGGATCCGGCGGGGGTGCCGGGTCCCACCGGGGAGAAGACGCGCAGCACCACGGCGTCCAGTCCCGATCCCAGCACCAGCTCGGTCGCGGCCAGCTTGGAGACTCCGTACGGGCCGCCCGGCCGCGGTACGGCGTCCTCGGCCGTGGACGAGCCGGCCTGCGACGGCCCGTACTCGGACGCGCAGCCGAGCTGGACGAGACGGGCGCCGCAGCCGCTGCGGCGCAGGGCCTCGCAGACGGTGGCGACCGCCACGGTGTTGTGCCGGGTGAGTTCGCGGGCTCCGCCGCGGGTCGCTCCGGCGCAGTTGACCACCACTCCGGGATGGACGGCGTCCAGGAAGCGGGTGAGCGCCCCCGGGCTGCCTCCCGCGAGGTCGAACCGTACGTCGGCGTCGTCACCTCGCCCCAGTGCCGTGAGGTGCACGGCAGGGTCGGCCAGCAGCCGTTCGGCGACGAAGCGGCCGAGGAATCCATTGGCTCCGAGCAGCAGCACCCTCATCGCGCGGCCCCCCGCTGCCGACGGGCCACGCCGGCCAGGACGGCCGGTGCTGGATGGGACGGGTTCATGTCGTGCGTCTCCTCAGGATGTTGCTCGATGGTTCTTCCGGTACGCCCGCGGCGTCGGCTCCGCGGGTGTTGTGTGGGGGTGGTGGCGTGGGGGGCTCAGAAGGGCCTCGGAAAGGCCCTCCGGAGAGTCAGGGGGTGTGCGCGGACGCCCGGGACAGGGCCGCGGTGGCATGGAGCAGCAAGCCGAGCGCCGCCGCTCCGCAGGCGAGCGCCGGAACGGCGCCCGGGCCCCAGGCGAGCACGGCGGACTCCACGGGCCGGGCCAGGGCGGCACATCCGGGTAGCCGGCCGATGAGTACGGAGGCCAGAGCGAGGGCTTCCACGGCGACGGCGGCTGCGAGCCCCGTGGAGGCGGAACGGGCGAAGCCGTGGACCGTGAGAAGTCGCGCCAGGAAGAGCAGCAGGCCCAAGGTGACGGCGGCCACCGCCGCCACCGGCTGGACGAGTCCGACGAGCGACACCAGGGCGATCAGCGCGACCGCGTACAGCGCGACGGTCGCCAGCAGCAGGGGCCGCACCCCGGCGGCGAAGTCCTCCAGGCCTCGGCTGCCTCCCAGCCTGCTACGTGCCGCACGGGCGAACAGCCAGGCGCTGAACGCGGCGGGGCCGACGGCGAGAGCGAGCGACAGCAGCAGACCTGCCATGGGCGGCCAGAAGCCACCGGCCGCCGCCGAGGGAACCCTGCCGCCCAGGAACCGCGCCGTGAGTCCGCCGCCCGCCAGGGAGAAGGCGATCAGCGAGCCCACCCACAGCCGTCCGGACGGCACCGTGCGATCGGGCACTCGCAGCGGGCCGCGCCGGAGACTGCCGGACAGCGCCGCGGCCAGCGCCAACGCCCCTCCCACCGCCGCACCGACGCGTACCAGGCCGTCGCTGAGGTTCAGGGCGGTCACGCCGGCGACGGCGACGGCCCCCGGCAGCAGCGCGGGCAGCAGCAGCGCCACCCCAGGCGCAGACCGGACCGGCCCCGCCCATTCCGCGGCCGCGCCGGCGGCGGGGCGGGCCGCGGTTGCCGCGGGCTCGTTACGGGGCACCCGGGCGTACATCTCCTCGGCCAGCGAGAACACGTCGCGGTGCCGGAACCGGGCAGCGGTGCGGTCGGTCAGCCCGTGGGCCTCGAGACCGGCCGCGATCTCCAGCGGGTCCACAGCCCGTTCGCACAGCTCGCGGTGCCGGTGCATCAGCGTCTTCACGGGGTCGGCGGGCCCCCGGCGGGCAGCGGCGGGCACAGCCGCCGCGGTCTGCCCAGGAGGGACCCCGGGAGGCACGGTGGTCTCAATCGCCGGGCTCGCCGGGAGATCTGCGGTGGTGTCAGGCATCGGGGGCTCCTGCGGTGACCGCGTCGGCCAGGGCGCCGTCCACCCACGAGGGGCGGTTGCGGGCTCCGGTCCAGTGGCCCGGGACATGGGCCTCGGCGGGGGTGGTGAAGGGGAGGGACGGGGCGTCCGTGTCACGGTGCGGGCAGCTGTGGGACAGCAGCTCCAGGTAGATACCGCGGAACGCGGCGAGGTTCTGCTCGACGGTGAAGAGTTCAATGGCCCTGGCCCGGGCCGCCGCCCCGAGCCGTGCGCGGCGCTCCGGGTCGCGCAACAGCGCGACACAGGCGTCCGCCAGCGCCTTCGGATTGCGCGGGGGCACCACGAGACCGGTACCGCCGATGACCTCGACAACGGCCCCGGCGTCCGTGGACACGGTGGCGCACCCGCAGAACATCGCTTCGACCAGGCTGACGGGGAAGCCTTCGACAACGCTCGACAGGACGACGACGGCACCCGCGGCATAGGCGTCGGCGAGCTCCGGTGCCTCGGGTCCGCCGATCTCCTCGAAGGAGACGGGGTTGTCCCCGACGGCGTGCGCACCGGCCGCCTCGTCGGGAAACAGTTGCGCGGCCAGCGCCCGGCAGTGCGCCAGGTAGGCGAACCCCTCGGGCTCCCGCACCGAGGTGGCCAGGATGCGCAGCCGGGCGTCGGGCTCCGCCCCGCGCACCCGCGCGAAGGCGTGGAGCAACGCGACCAGGTCTTTGGCCGGTTCGATCCTGCCGACCCAGACCAGGGTGCGCGGGTCGCCGCGAAACTCCCCTTCGCTCACCTCGGTGAAGCGTTCGGCGTCCATCCCGGGGTAGACCGTGCGCAGTCGCGCGGGATCGGCTCCGCAGCGCTCCTGCCAACGGCGGGCGTGTGTGTTGCCGGGAGTGATGAGGGCCGCCTCGCGGTACACCTCGGTGGCCAGCAGTCCGTGGAAGCGCGCCAGCAGGGCCCGCACGGGCGCCCCGGCGCCGTCACCCCCGGCCACCGCCAGATAGTGCGCGCGCAGCTGTACGCCGTACTCCGTGACGAGCAGCGGCACGCCGAAGAAGCGTTTGGCCAGTAGACCGGGCAGCGCCGCGGCCCCGCCGGATGTGGCGTGGCAGAGGTCGACGGCGCCGAGCGAGTCGCTCCCGTACCAGTCGAGACTCAGCGGGCGCAGCGCCCGCTCCAGCCGGTCGGCGAACGCCAGGAAGTCGGGCACCGTGGCGGTGTGCGCGGCGCGAAAGGCACCGGGGGCACGGCAGGCTGACTCCATGGCGCGTACGGCGAGTTCGGACCGAAGGGCGGTGTGGAGCCCGCCCTGCTCGCGCGCCTGCTCCGCGAGTCCGTAGAGGCCCTCGGCGAAGCGGCGCTCGTCGCCGCCGCAGATCCCGGCGGTCAACTCCCCGAAATGCCCGGCGAACCGCTTGCGCGCGCGCCGCCCGTGGCTGCGGCCCTCGTCCTCCGGCGCCCAGAGCGGCGCCGTACGCACCCGCTCGACCTGCGGCGGCAGCTCGACCCAGCCGGCGTCTTCCTGCTCGGCACTGCGGCTCAGGGCATAGACATCGAATTCGTGCTGCGTGAGCCCGCGCACGAGCCGGTCACACCAGAGCCTGGACTCACCCGTCGCATACGGATAGCCACCCTCCGTAAGCAATCCGATCCGCACGAGTACACCCCGATCCCACTTGTGGAACAGCCGCTGTCGGTCCCCGCGGGGGGGGGCGCGCGGGGGGGGGCGGGGGGGGGGGCGGGGGCTTGATGGGAAGCC
>NZ_JBHXFA010000253.1:0-6223 GCF_042724175.1 Streptomyces sp. NPDC127084 | reverse complement strand
TGGGGACTGGGTGAACGCAGAGGGCGGACGCGGGAATCCGGCGTCCGCCCTCTGACCTGCTAAATCTCTGACCTGCGTGGTGGGTGTGGGATTTGAACCCACGGTGACTCGCGCCACGACGGTTTTCAAGACCGGCGATTGAGCATCCCCAGAACCGCCTGTGACCTGCCTGTATACCTGCTTGATTCAGGCGACGCGAGCCGTTCTGGCCGCAGGATGACCGCGTCCCCGCAGCTGCACTGCTCACCCGCCAGTGAGGCTGACGGCTCGTGCAACTGACGTCGTTCCAGCTTCTGTTGTCAGTGGCACCTGTCAGATTCAGACCATGGCCGCAGCTTCCGTTCCGTTCCAGGAGATCTTGCAGAACCCGGATAATCACTAAGCGATCTTGCTATCGCTTCGCGCCGGCCAGGTCCGCACGGTCCAGAGACGCACCGGTCAGGCTCGCGCTTCTCAGGTCCGCGTTACGCATACTTGCGTCGCGCAGGTCAGCGCCATCCGCGGATGCTCGCCGCAGGTCCACCCCTTCCATGGCTGCATTGCGTAGGTTCGCCCCATCCAGTTCCGTGTCGAGTAGGTCCGCTCCTGTTAGGTCTGCGTCTCCGAGCTCCGCCCCGCGCAACCTCGCGCCGCGCAAGTACGTGTCGCGAAGGTCTACGCGGGCGGTGCCGTCGTGTTCGGGATTCCGGGAGCCGATAGCGGAAAGGGCCGCCTGGATGTCACTGGCCGGCTCTTTGGAGGCGTCCTTAGATTGCTTCGGTTTCTTGGCATGGTTGCGGATGTACGTGCACAGGACATGGACGACGGCCGGCTGGTCGCGGGAGGAGTCCTGCATAATGCGTTGAAGTGCGTAGATGCCGCCTAGTCGTACTTCCAAGGAGTCGTCGCCGATGTTGCTGACGGCATCGTTGTAGCGGTCGGTGACCTGCCCCTCACGTGTCAGAGCATGCTCGTTGTCGACCTGCTTGAGCGACTGCCAAGCTAAGAGGATCACTACGAGGGTGCCGAGAGCGGCAATCGTGTTCGCGGCCTGGTTGATGTGCGACCACCGGTTGGCTTGCGCAGGTACCTCGGGTGCGGGCGGGGCCGCGGCAGTGGAGGAAGGTACCGCGATACCTGGCTCAGGAGCGGCCGGAGCAACGGGAGTCGACTCTCGATCGGCAGCAGATCTGGGAACAGCAGTGCGTTGGCGGGCAACGCGCTGCAAGCGGGCAGTGCGCTGGCGACGGGGCGGGATGGTGGCCATAAGGCCATTCATACGGCAGCAGGCGGTCTGGCACATGAGAGTTGCGAAGCTGTAGCAGCAGGACCTATCTCAGTCTCAAAGAAGGCGACGGAACGCATGCCCTGCAGGGCTTAGTCAGCCAGAGGGTCGCAGATCCCGCAGACCTCCAGTTCGGGAAACTCTTCCAGGGCTACAAGCACGTGCTCGCGATCGAGGTAGCCCAACTGCGTCTTGTACAGGCTGCAGTCGGCCCGATGCAGCATCGGCTCCATGCCGCTGACCCTGCCGGGCTGGAGCTTCCAGAGCCGCGCGACGCTCTCCTTCTCCCGCCGGCGCTCCTGCTCGGCCTCTTCGGCCTCGAGCTGGCAGATAGTCCCCTCGGTCAGTCGCAGCTGGTACGTGAGCCAGTCGCGCAGGGCACGCTGCCGCAGGAGCCGCTCCGCTGTCGTGAGCTCAGGCATCGAACAGCTCCCGCCTACGAGCCATCCATCGACTGAACGTCAGGGAGACTCTTCAGCCGCATCCGGGCCGCCACACGCTCCCCGGCTCCCACCGTCCACCAGTACGGGTGCGTGGCCCGGGTGATCGACAGCTCCTGCAGCAGCTTCTCGAGCCGATCCACCTCAGCGACCTGCTCCGGGGTGTAGCCGGGGCTGTCCTCACGACCGCCGGTGATCTCCCCCGTGTGCGGGTGCTCCGCGCCCGGCCAGCCCACCATCGGTTCCACAGACCACGGCAGCGTGGCACACAACGCCTCGTACTCAGCCCGCGCTCGGTGCAGGCGCCACTGCGCATCGATCAGGTCAGCAGGGTAGGAATCGGCCACATTAAAATGATACTACTGTTCGAATTCTTGGGTGGTCACTCGTAGGCCAGACCGTTCCCGCATCGAGTGTCCTGTGCCATCGAACCTTGATCGAATGCCGCAGATCCTTGACTGCCGCAAGTCTGTGCCACCCAAGTTCGCGGTGCGGTCAGGCGGCTGTGCAAGTGAGGACGCTGCTAACCGGACTGTCGATGTAGCCCTGCCAGAACTCCGTGGTGCGGGCCGGGGTGGCGGGCGGAGGTGCGACCGGCCGGGTTCGGGCGTCGGTAAACCCGGACTTCTCCGCCATCTCGACAAGATCGCCGAGCTGCCATTCGTAGAACTCCAGCGGGGCCGCGGGGTCGGACAGGAACGCCCCTTTCAGCAAGGAGGCGTCCGGCCGGGCGATGCGCTCATCGACACGGAAGCCGTAGACGTCCCAGTTTCCCTCGGGAAAGGGGGAGGGATTGGGCACCAACGCGATCAGGCGTCCACCGGGCTTGAGGTTCGCACGGATGCGCTCGAACATCGCCTGCAGAACATCCCGGCCTGATGCGTAGTTGAACAGATAGACGGCGGTCACCAGGTCAAACGCTCCGAACACCGGCATGACAGCGGCGTCCGCGACCTGGTACGTGAGCCCCAGCGGCTGATGCGCCTCGTGCTCCCGGGCCAGACGCACCATCTCGGGCGAGATGTCGACCCCCACCACCGGGAACGCGCCCAGGCCGGCCAGCAGCCGTGTGTTGAATCCGAACCCGCAGGCCACGTCCAACGCCGCCGCCCCGGGTACACGCCCGACCTCGCGCAGCACCGTGAAGGTGTCCGCGGCCGGATACGCGGCCGTCATCTTCAGCTGGACGAAACGCTCGCTGATCAGGTCGTACTGTTCCATGCGCTGCTCAACTGCACACACGATGAGGGGTTACCCGCCGCTCAACGTTCCGCGCTGCACGAACCGTGGACTCACCCTGGAGCCTCGGGCAGATCCGGAAACCAGTCGGCGGCTCAATTGGCTGTGCGACGGCCGAATGAGCCGCCGGCTGCTTCTGGTTGAGTTAGGCGGGCCCACGCGTCTGTATCCGCGGGCGAGCTGAGCGCGGCGGCCGGCACCCTTCCCGCCGCAGCGAGACCACGAACACAGAATCTGTGACTCGGACCACTCAAACTTCGATGGCACACGCTCAAGGTTCGCTGCCAAAGGACATCGAGGACAGCGCGGGCACCGCTTACAGGAGAACCATCGCCTCAGGGCCCGCCATGGTCGACCTACGGTGAGGGAGAGAGCAGCCGTGCTGACCGGAGGTCCTGTCGCCGGCCCTTCGGGACTGAGCGAATGGACTGCCGGTGACCCCGTGCTCATGCTGTCGCCCGAATCGAGGCCCGTGGGCAGCGTCGCCACACCGGCGCAGGCGCGGGCGCTGCTGGATGCTGTCCGCGCGCAGGGGCCGCGCGGCGCCCACCTGGTCGCGTTCTACGCATGCATCTACTACGCCGCGATGCGGCCAGAGGAGGTCTCCATGTTGAGCGCGGAGCAGTGCGAACTACCTCCAGAGGGTTGGGGACGGCTCATGCTTGCCGGTGCACGGCCGCAGGTGGGATCCGCCTGGACCGATGATGGCAAGCCGTACGAAGAGCGGCAGCTCAAGCATCGCGCCCGCCGCGCGGTCCGACCGGTGCCCATCCCGCCGGTACTGGTCGCCATCCTGCGTGCCCACCTCGAAGCTTTCGGCACCACGACCGGGGGCCAACTGTTCAGTGCCGTGCGGGGCGGGCCCGTCCGGTCTCAGGAGTACGGCGCGGCGTGGAAAGAGGCTCGCAAGAAGGCGCTGACGGCCGCCCAGGTCGCCTCTCCCCTGGTCTCCATCCCGTACGACCTGTGCCACGCCTGCGTGTCGTTCTGGCTCCGCTCCGGGGTGAGCCTGGCCGAGACCGCGCGGCGCGCGGGGCAGAGCATCGCGGTGCTTCAGCGCTACTACGCCAAGGTGCTGGACGGTGAGGAGGCGAGGATGAACGAGCTGATCGATCAAGGGTTGGCGGAGCAGGAAGACGAGGCCGAAGAGACGTGGATCCTGGCCGCAGGTTGGCCGCACGTGCTGGTCAGAGGTGGGATACCGCCGATTCAGGGTGAGACAGCCTGCACGCAGAAGGGGTCCCGCTCTGGAGAGTGGCACCCCTTCTGACCTGCAAGCTTCTGACCTGCTGCGGTGGGTGTGGGATTTGAACCCACGGTGACTCGCGCCACGACGGTTTTCAAGACCGTTCCCTTAGGCCGCTCGGGCAACCCACCCAAGCCCCGCATCACCTGCTGCGGAGCGGGCTACAGCCTACCCGCTGGGCGGCTTCGGTACCGAAGCCTGGGCTACGTCGGCAGGCAGGCTCCCGCCCATCCCGTCACCGCGCCTCTCGACAGGCCCTCGAACTCCGCGGGGGGCTCGGTCAGCGGTCGGCGATGTCCTCGCGGAGGCCGTCGGAGAACTCCCACCAGGACAGCGGGAGCCAGTCGCCGTTGACGAACGCGTCCACCGTGGCGCCGCGACCGCGGACCGTGACCGTCGTGCCGGGCGGGTAGGTGGTGCCGGACAGGCCGGGGACGGGGACGAGCAGGGTTCCGAGTCGCTGTGCCGCCATTTCGTCCTCGCTTTCCGTTTCCTCGGTACATACCAGGGCTGACCAGGGCTTCTGGGATTCATCATGACATTACCGGGTTGTCCGGTACCTGAGGTCGGAGAATCATGAGAGATGGGTCACTCGAGGCGCGGGGGGGGGCCGGACGCGGGTGGGGGTTGGCCGGGGGCGGTACAGCACGTGCATCGCCGAGCGGAGGTGGCAGGCATGAAGGCCGTCGTCTACAAAGGACCGTTCACCGTCGCGGTCGAAGACGTCCCGAAACCGGGCGTCCAGCACCCGAACGACGTGATCGTACGCATCACATCCACCGCGATATGCGGCTCTGACCTGCACATGTACGAGGGCCGTACGGCGGCGGAGCCCGGCATCGTGTTCGGGCACGAGAACATGGGGATCATCGAGGAGACCGGCCAGGGCGTCACCGCGCTCAAGGAAGGCGACCGCGTGGTCATGCCCTTCAATGTCGCCTGCGGTTTCTGTACCAACTGCGTCGAGCGATTCACCGGATTCTGTCAGACCGTCAACCCGGGCTTCGCCGGTGGCGCTTATGGATATGTCGCGATGGGGCCGTGGATGGGCGGCCAGGCGGAGTACCTGCGGGTGCCCTATGCCGACTTCAACTGCCTGAAACTGCCACCGGGGAACGAGCACGAAACGGACTTCATGCTTCTCGCCGACATCTTCCCCACCGGATACCACGGCTGTGAACTCGCCGACGTGCGCCCCGGCGAGAGCGTCGCCGTGTACGGAGGCGGACCGGTCGGCTTGATGGCCGCCTACTCCGCTCTGCTGCGCGGCGCGAAGAAGGTGTTCGTGGTCGACCGGGTACCGGAACGGCTGCAGAAGGCCCAGGAGATCGGGGCGGTGCCGATCAACTTCGCCGAGGGCGACCCGGTCGAGCAGATCAAGGAGCAGACGGAAGGTATCGGCACGGACAAGGGCGTGGACGCCGTCGGCTACCAGGCGATGGCGCACGGCAAGGACCAGGAGGAGCCGGCGACCGTGCTGAACTCGCTGGTCGGGACGGTACGGGCGACCGGGGCGCTGGGCGTACCGGGTCTGTACGTGCCCGCCGATCCGGGCGGTCCTGACGAGGAGGCCAAGCACGGGATGCTGCTGGTCTCGATCGGCAAGCTCTTCGAGAAGGGCCTGCGGATGGGCACCGGGCAGTGCAACGTGAAGCGCTACAACCGCTATCTGCGCGACATGATCATCGAGGGCAGGGCGAAGCCCAGCTTCGTCGTCTCCCATGAACTGCCGCTGGACCAAGCGCCGTCGGCGTATGACAAGTTCGACAAGCGGATCGAGGGCTACACCAAGGTCGTGCTGCACCCGAACAGCTGACCAGGAGACGCGACGGAGAGGGGGGGGCGCGGCGGGACTAGGGGCGGGGGGGGCGGCCGGCGGGTGTGGGGGGGGTGGGGGGGGGGGGGTCTCGGGGGGGGCCGCGGGGGGGGCCCGCGCGCGCCCCCCCCACCCGCTGGGGCCCCGCCCGCGCCGGCCAGCGCCCCCCCGCCCCCGCGCGGGGGGGGGGCCCCGCGGGGGCCGGGTAATGCGGTGGA
>NZ_JBHXFA010000252.1:0-6274 GCF_042724175.1 Streptomyces sp. NPDC127084 | reverse complement strand
TCCGTCCCTGGCGTCCTATACCGGACACGGACCCGCTGGCCACTGGCCTGCGGGTCCGTGTGCGTCGAGGGCGGGCCATCGCCCCGGCCCGGACCCCGCCCACCCCGCCCCCTGTGCGCCCGAGCGCAACAAGACGAAGTGAGTGTGCACCCACCCCATGGGCACCTTCGAGCTGATCTCCCCGCGATCCCCGCGTGTCGTCGCCGCGAAGCGGCTGGCCAAGCGGAACTTCCGGTCGAAGGAGCGCCGCTTCATCGCCGAAGGGCCGCAGGCCGTACGGGAGGCGGTGGAGCACCGGGCCGAGGACGGGCAGCCGACGCTGCTCGAACTCTTCACCACCGTCGAGGCCGCCGAACGGTACGGGGACATCGTCGCCGCCGCCCGGGCCGCGGGGGCGCGCATCCACTACGCCGACGACAGCGTGCTGGCCGAGGTCTCGCAGACCGTCACCCCGCAGGGGCTGCTCGGCGTCTGCCGCTTCCTGGACTCGCCGTTCGACCGGATCCTCGCCGCCCGGCCCAGGCTGGTCGCCGTGCTCGCCCATGTACGCGACCCCGGGAACGCCGGCACAGTGCTGCGCTGCGCCGACGCCGCGGGCGCCGACGCTGTCGTACTCACCGACGCGTCGGTGGACCTCTACAACCCCAAGTCGGTGCGGGCTTCGGTCGGCTCCCTGTTCCATCTCCCGGTCGCCGTGGGCGTACCCGTCGAGCGGGCCGTCAGCGGGCTGAAGTCCGCCGGGGTCCGTATCCTCGCCGCCGACGGCGCCGGGGAGGACGACCTGGACGACGAGCTCGACGCCGGCACGATGGGCGGCCCCACCGCGTGGATCTTCGGGAACGAGGCCTGGGGGCTGCCCGAGGAGACCCGGGCGTTCGCGGACGCCGTGGTCCGGGTCCCCATCCACGGCAAGGCCGAGAGCCTCAACCTGGCGACCGCCGCGGCTGTCTGCCTGTATGCCTCCGCCCGCGCCCAGCGCACCGCCGGGGGCTGCCGGGCGCGCTGAGCCGGTTCGGCACGCCCCCGGCGGTGCCGACTGCGCGGTCGCCAGGGCTGTCGCTCCGTCACCGACGCCTAGTAGTGTGGCCAACTCGGGGACCCACTGCACCGGTTCGAGAGGTGGGGTACGGGGATGGCTGTCGGCACGAGCAGGCCGTCGAAGTCAGCTGCGGCGTCGGTCGGCGACTCCGTCGGGAGACCGGTCGCGCAGGCCGCCGACGCGTCGGCGTACGGTGCCCCCGGCTGCCCGCCCCTGGGCCTCGGCGACCTGGGTATCGACCCCGACGACCTGCCCGACGGACTGGTCGTAGCCGACGAGACCGGGCTGGTGACCTGCTTCAACGCCGCGGCGGTACGCATCACGGCCACCCCCGGGTCCGAGGCGATCGGGCTGCCGCTCGAGCATGTCCTGCCCCTGGAGGACCTCAAGGGGCGCCGCTGGTGGCCGCTGACCGATCCCTACGGCGGCCTCGCCACCCGCGTCGGCCAGCCCGAGCGCAATCTGCTGCTGCCCGGTGGCCGCGAGGTGCTGGTCTCCGCGCGATACGTCCGGGAGACCCCCATGGGGCCGGTCCGCCGGGTCGTGGTCACCCTGCGAGGCACCGAGGCCCGGCGCCGTACCGAACGCAGCCATGCCGAACTGATCGCCACCGTCGCCCACGAGCTGCGCTCGCCGCTGACCTCCGTCAAGGGCTTCACCGCCACCCTGCTCGCCAAGTGGGAGCGCTTCACCGACGACCAGAAGCGGCTGATGCTGGAGACCGTCGACGCCGACGCGGACCGCGTCACCCGGCTGATCGCCGAACTCCTCGACATCTCCCGGATCGACTCCGGACGGCTGGAGGTCCGCCGTCAGCCGGTCGACATAGCCGTGGCAGTCGGCCGCCATGTCCAGGCGCATACCGCGCGCGGCCAGTCGCCCGACCGCTTCTTCGTACGCGTCGAGTGCGGGCTGCCCGCGCTGTGGGCCGACCCCGACAAGATCGACCAGGTGCTCGGCAACCTGCTGGAAAATGCGGTGCGGCACGGCGAGGGAACCGTCACCATCGAGGTGGCGGCAGCGCCCGCACAGCCCGGAGACCCCGACGAGAAGGGAACGGTCGTCACCGTGAGCGACGAAGGCCCCGGCATCCCCGAGGAGTCGATGGGCCGTGTCTTCACCCGCTTCTGGCGGGGGAGCAAGCGCGGTGGTACCGGTCTTGGTCTGTACATCGTCAAGGGCATCGTGGAGGCGCACGGCGGGACGATCACCGTCGGGCGAGGCCCCCGCGGCGGAGCCGAGTTCCGATTTACCCTGCCCGTGGGCGCCCCGGCGTACCTCAGCTGACCACCCTCGCTGAGTCCCGACCCGCGGACCACGGGCTCTCTCGTATACCTCACCCCGCTAAACTCGACCTTTGGCACCTTTGCGTCCTCGGTCGTCTAGCAGGGGCCCCAGCCACCCCATCGGAAGCACGGGAAGAGATGTCGGCACCCAATAAGTCATACGACCCAGTAGAGGTCGAGGCACTGAAACCGGAAGAGATCGAGCGCATGCGGGACGAGGCGCTCGCCGCCTTCGCCGCCGCCGGCGACCTCGACGCGCTCCACGAGGCGAAGATCGCGCACACCGGCCCCGCCTCGCCGCTCGCCCTCGCCAACCGCGAGATCGGCGCCCTGCCGCCGCACGCCAAGGCCGATGCCGGAAAGCGCGTGGGCCAGGCCCGCGGCGCCGTGAACAAGGGCCTGGCCGCACGTCAGGCCGAGCTGGAAGCGGAGCGGGACACCCGCGTGCTGGTCGAGGAGGCGGTGGATGTCACCCTGCCCTACGACCGCACCCCCGCCGGCGCCCGGCATCCGCTCACCACGCTCATGGAGCGCATCGAGGACGTCTTCACGGCCATGGGCTATGAGGTCGCCGAAGGCCCCGAGGTCGAGTCCGAATGGCTGAACTTCGACGCGCTGAACATCGCGGCGGACCATCCCGCCCGGGGTGAGCACGACACCTTCTTCGTCCGCGGCGCCGGGAGCGCCGAGGGCGCCGGGATTCCGGCGGGTGCCGAAGCGGCGAACCAGGGCGGTGTCGTCCTGCGTACCCACACCTCCCCCGTACAGGTCCGCTCGATGCTGGACCGCGAGCCGCCGCTGTATGTGATCTGCCCCGGCCGCGTCTACCGCACGGACGACCTCGACGCCACCCACACCCCGGTGTTCCACCAGGTCGAGCTGCTGGCCGTGGACGAGGGCCTCACCATGGCCGACCTCAAGGGCACCCTCGACCACATGGTCCAGGCGCTCTTCGGCGAGGGCATGAAGACCCGGCTGCGGCCGAACTTCTTCCCGTTCACCGAGCCGTCCGCCGAGATGGACATGGTCTGCTACGTGTGCCGGGGCGAGTCCGTCGGCGACCCCGACCGCCCCTGCCGCACCTGCTCGAGCGAGGGCTGGATCGAACTCGGCGGCTGCGGGATGGTCAACCCGAAGGTGCTGGTCGCCTGCGGTGTCGACCCCGAGAAGTACAGCGGGTTCGCTTTCGGATTCGGCATCGAGCGGATGCTGATGTTCCGCCACAACGTCGAAGACATGCGAGACATGGTCGAGGGTGACGTCCGGTTCACCCGGCCCTTCGGGATGGAGATCTGATGCGGATCCCGCTTTCATGGCTGCGGGAGTACGTCGACCTGCCGGCGACGGAGACCGGCCGTGACGTACAGGCCAAACTGATTGCCGCCGGGCTCGAGGTCGAGACCGTCGAGCAGCTCGGCGCCGGGCTCACCGGCCCCCTCGTCGTGGGCCAGGTGGCCACCATCGAGGAACTCACCGAGTTCAAGAAGCCGATCCGCTTCTGCACGGTCGACGTGGGGGAGGCTGGGGGCACATCCCAGGCCGAAGGCTCTGGGGGAGGTACGGGTGGACCGCAGGAGATCATCTGCGGCGCCCGGAACTTCGCCGTCGGCGACAAGGTCGTCGTGGCCCTGCCCGGCGCCGTCCTGCCCGGTGACTTCCGTATCGCCGAGCGCGAGACCTACGGCCGGGTGTCCCGCGGCATGATCTGCTCCAGCGACGAGCTGGGCATGGGCGACGACGGCACGCACGGCATCATCGTGCTGCCGCCCGAGGTCGAGGTGGGCACCGACGCCACCGAGCTGCTGGAGCTGTACGACGAGGTCCTCGACATCGCCGTCACACCCGACCGCGGCTACTGCCTGTCGATGCGCGGTGTCGCCCGCGAGGCCGCCATCGCGTACGGGCTGCCGCTGCGCGACCCCGCGCTGCTCGACGTCCCCGCGCCCAACTCGTTCGGCCACGCGGTGCGGATCGGCGACCCTATGGGCTGCGACCGCTTCACGGCGCGCACCGTCGTCGGGCTGGACCCCGAGGCCCGCTCCCCGATCTGGATGCAGCGCCGGCTCCAGAAGGCGGGCATGCGCCCGATCTCCCTGGCCGTCGACATCACCAACTACGTGATGCTCGAACTGGGCCAGCCGCTGCACGCCTACGACCGGTCCAGCCTTGACGGACCGATCGGGGTGCGCCGCGCCGAGCCCGGCGAGAAGTTCACCACCCTCGACGGGGTCAAGCGTGTTCTGGACGCCGGGGACCTGGTCATCACCGACGACCGCGGACCGATCGGCCTGGCCGGTGTGATGGGCGGAGCCAACACCGAGATCGCCGACTCCGTCACCGACCCCGAGACCGGCGAGGTGCGCGGCACCACCGAAGTCGTCATCGAGGCCGCCCACTTCGACCCGGTGTCCATCGCCCGTACGGCGCGCCGCCACAAGCTGTCGTCGGAGGCGTCCCGGCGCTTCGAGCGCGGCGTCGACCCGCAGGCCGCTGCCGCTGCCGCGCAGCGCACGGTGGACCTGCTGGTGCTCCTCGCGGGCGGCACGGCGGAGGCCGGGGTCACCGAGATCATCGCCCCTTCCGCGCCGCGCACCATCACGATGCCCGCCGACCACCCCGACCGCGTGGCCGGTGTCGTGTACGGCCGGGAGACCGTCGTACGCCGCCTCCAGGAGGTCGGCTGCGATGTCTACGGGCAGGACGAGCTCGTGGTCACCGTGCCGTCGTGGCGGCCCGACCTGCACGCGCCGAACGACCTCGCCGAAGAGGTCATCCGGCTGGAGGGCTACGAGAACCTCCCGTCCACGTTGCCCACGCCGCCGTCCGGTCGCGGACTCACCGCGCGTCAGCGGCTGCACCGCCGGGTCGGCCGGGCACTCGCCGGAGCGGGCTATGTCGAGGCGCTGAACTACCCGTTCATCGGCGAGGCCGTGCTCGACCAGCTCGGGTTCGAGGCGGACGACCCGCGGCGCGCCGTCGTCACCCTGGTCAACCCGATCTCGGACGAGGAACCGGCGATGCGTACCACGCTGCTGCCGGGACTGCTCACCGCACTGCGCCGCAACGCCGGCCGTGGCGCCCATGATCTGGCCCTGTTCGAGACCGGTCTGGTCTTCCGCCCGACGGGTGAGGAGCCGGCCGCGCTCCCGGAGACGCTGTCGGTGGACCGTCGGCCCACGGACGAGGAGATCGCCCTGCTGAACGCGGCTCTGCCGCGCCAGCCGAGGCGCGTCGCCACCGTGCTCGCCGGTGCCCGCGAGCAGGCCGGCTGGTGGGGCCAGGGCCGTCCGGCGGACTGGGCGGACGCGGTCGAGTCGGCCCGTACGGTGGCCCGCGAGGCCGGCGTCGAGCTCGTCATCCGCGCGGACCAGCACGCCCCATGGCATCCGGGCCGCTGTGCCGGGCTGTACGCCACGGTCGACGGCGCGGAGACCCTCGTCGGTCACGCCGGTGAGCTGCACCCGCGCGTCATCAAGGCGTTCGGACTGCCGGAGCGGAGCTGCGCGATGGAGCTGGAGCTCGACCTGCTTGAGCGGGCCGGCGAGGGCGCGCTCCAGGCGCCGCGTATCTCCACCTTCCCGGTGGCGACGCAGGACGTCGCCCTGGTCGTCCCGTCCGATGTGCCCTCGGACGAGGTCGAGCGGGTGCTGCGGGAAGGCGCGGGCGAACTGCTGGAGTCCATCCGGCTGTTCGATGTGTTCTCCGGTGAGCAGGTCGGTGAGGGCAGGAAGTCGCTGGCGTACGCCCTGCGCTTCCGCGCCCCCGACCGCACGCTGACCGTCGATGAGGCGTCGGCCGCGCGCGACGCGGCGATCGCCCTGGCGGCGGAACGCGTCGGCGCGGTGCTCCGCGGCGCCTGACGCCCGCCCGCCGTCGCGCGAGGGGGCGCACCCGGTCACCCGGACACCGTTGGCGAATGCCCCTTCACTCTGCCCCGCCGGATCTATCC
>NZ_JBHXFA010000251.1:0-6343 GCF_042724175.1 Streptomyces sp. NPDC127084 | reverse complement strand
GGCGGGCGAGCGGGGGGGCGGGCCCCCCCGCCCGCGCGCCCCCCCCCCCCCACAGCCTTTGTGCGGCTCCCGGAGGACTCAGCCGGCGTTACCGCCGGTGAAGTAGTTGTGCAGACCGGGGACGGTCAGCGTGCCACCGAACTGGGCCGCCTGGATCACCTTCACGTCGGTGAAGATGGCGAGCGGGACGTTCAGGGGCGGCGGGGACTCGGGGCTGAAGGTCACGGGGATGATGCCGAAGAGCTTGCCCTTCAGCTCCTCCGTGTACATCGTCACCGTGCCGTTGCGGATCTCCGAGGTAGAGCCCTTCCTCGCCTCGACGTGCATCGTGGTGCCACCCGGTCCCGCCACGGACTGGTGCAGGTCCTTGATGTCGATGCTGGAGGCGGTGAACTTCAGGGCCTTCTTGATCTTGCCGCTGCCGGTCCTCACCTCGACGATGCCCTTGTAGTCCAGGCCGCTCAGGGTGAGCTTCGAGCTCTCGAGCACCCAAGGGTCGTCCGAGACCGAGGGGATGCCCGGCTCCACCTCGGCGGCGGCCAGGGCCTCGGGGTCGGCGGTCGGACATGGGAAGCGCGGCTTGGCGCCGTCCGGGATGTCCTCGTCCTTGACCGGGTCCGTGCCCTTGATCTCGTCGTCGAGCTCTTCGACCTCGGCGCCGGCCTTGTCCGCCGCGTCCTTGATCGCCTCTGCGGTCTTGTCCGTGACCTTGTCGGTCTCGTCAGCCTTGTCAGCTTCAGTGGACTCGTCGCCCTCGTCGGGCTGGTCAGCCTCGTCGCGCGCGGGGTCCTTGGCGTCGGACGTGCTGTCCGGCTCGGGCTGGTCCGCAGTGGGCTCGTCCGACGGCTCGTCGGCGGGCTCCGCCGTCTCGCTCGCGGCCGGTTCGGTCTCGGACTCCTCGTCGCTGGAGTCGTCGGAACCGTCGAAGAGGTCCTTGATCTTGTCGCCGATACCCAGCGGGTCGAGCAGACTCTTGGACTCGCCTGACGTCGAGTCCGCGGCGTCGTCGGACGGCTCCGACTCCTCGGCGGGCTTGTCAGCCTCGTCCGTCTCGTCCGCCGGCTCGGAAGCCGACGGGGATTCAGCCGGCTCCGGCTCGTCCCGGGTCTTGTCCGAGTCGCCTTCGGAGTCCGATGCGTTGCCGGAGGAGTCCGACGAAGGCTCGTCGGTCTTCTTGTCCGAGGACTCGTCCGACGCCTCATCGGCCGGCTTGGCCGAATCCGACGGGGACGGCGACTCCGACTCTGACGGTTCGTCGGAGCGGGTCACGCACGGTCCCGGCGCGAAGGGTATGTCCTTGTCGTCGGCGAGGGCGAGCTTGGGTGCCAGGCCCATCCCGACGAATACGGCGGTGGGCATGGCAGCCAGGGCCATCGCCTTACCGGCGGGAATCTGGAGTTTGGTCAGCAGCGACTTTCTCGGGGCCGCGTGACGCGGACTCCTTCTGGCCTCTGCCCCGTCACCCCCCGCCGTGTTCAGCGGTGTGACATCACCCGGCACTGTTCCTCCCGCCGCTTGCATCGATCGTGGTGTCGTGTGTCGTCTGCTCGTTCTGCGGGCCCCACGCCGCCGGGTCCTGGTCCGGGCCGGGCACCTGCGCAGCCGACGGATCGGCGAGTACGGGTGCCGCTCCCTCGTTGGCCGCAGGCGCAACCGTCGGTTGCCCCGGCGCCCATGCGAGACCGAGTCCACCGCCGATCAGCGCGAACAGGAAGCCGAAGAAGAAGCCGCCCAGGTTCGCCATCGGGATCGAGACGAGCGCCAGCAGAATCGTGGCGACACCCGCGAATGTCCTGACCAGGGGCTGGAACCACAGCACAAGGCCCAGCGTGAAGAGCAGCACACCGATGATCAGGGCTCCCGAGCCCGCGTTGGTCTGCAGGGAGAGCGTCATATGGCCGAGGTTGAGGCTGGCATACGGGAAGTAGACGATCGGTATGCCGCCGAGGATGGCGAACAGGCCCGCCCAGAAAGGCCGCTGTCCCCGCCATTCGCGGAACCGCCGGCGGAAGACGCTGAGGAAGTGCTCGTTCTGTTCCGTGGACTCGGCGACGCTCATGGAAAACAGCTCCCTGGAACTGGTGTTGCGGTGTGAAGAGTTGGCCGGGCGGGCGAAGCCGAGTGGCTCCCCCCGCCCAACCGGACGGAATGACCGTCAGTAGCACTCGTGGCCGGCGTCCGTGTACAGACGCATGCTCAGGTCGCTGAGCTTGAAGGACGCGGCCGTGGTCGCCCACGCCTTCTGCTTGACGCCGTCGAGCTTGGCGACACGGGCCTGCTGGCCGAACCCGTTCTCAAGGATCTTGTCCTTGACGTCCGGGCCCATTCCGCCCTTGACGTCCTTGTCGGTGTTCTTGGCCGCGACACCGATCTCGATGTCCTCGAAGGTGGCGTCACCGTCGAGCTCGGACACATCGAGGTAGAGGTCCTTGGCAACGACAGGGTTGTTCTTGTCGGTGCCGGCCGTGAGTCGCAGGGTGACGTTGCCGAAGCCCGGCACCTTGGTCACGACGGACTGACACATGTCGTTGATCTTGGCGTTCTGGAAGCTGGAGATCGCGACCGGGTGGGCCGTCATCTCCTCGCCACCGGCCACGTTCTTGTAGCCCATGTCCATACCGCCGTACTGGGCGAACCCAGTACCTTCAAGGTGACCCGCACGGACCTTGAACTCCTGGCCCGACACCGCGAACGAAGCCGCGAGCGCGCCCTGGGCCAGGCCCACGCCGATCGCAGCCGTGGCGGCCACGGACGGCACCATGACGACGGCGAACCGCTTCCATCTGGTCCCACCATGAACCTGGGACATATCTGTTCCTCCTTCTCGGACGTACATCTCCGGTACGGACCGGGAGGTCCGCCCTGGGATGGGAGAAGTGCTACGTCCTCGGGAAGGGGAGCACCGAGTCAGCAGGCGCGGTCCGCGTCCGCTTCACCGGCGATCACCCCCGAGCGACAACCACTGGCCACGCGTTCGCGCAACCTCAATGGACAGGCCCCGCCGCTCAGGCAGGAACCCCCCTGTCCGCGGTCGGCGTCTCTGCCGCCGGCCGACTCGGTGGGGACCCAGAACCGCTTTACCGCGGCTGGCTTGCCGAGTGGTGCGGTGATGGACCGAGCGTGGCCGATCGTCGTCCATTAAGAGCCAGGGCACAAGGGGGTTCGTTACTCGGTAGTAACGGGCCTATAACCGGCCCACGACGGGGCGATATCGGGCGGCCACACAGGGTGCCTCAGGCCTCACTGAAAGGGGTGGATATTGTCGCCGAAAACGGGACAGAAGAGCATGATCGATTTACTACGAGTAACAGCGAGTTCGTTTACCAAGTTTTGGTAAAGTACAACCGCGCTTTGTCACTCTGTCGCCAAATCGTCGACCGCGGCCCGCCCGTGCGGGCGGGACCGCGGCCATGTACGCCAGGTGCGGCGCACGCCGGTTGCGTCAGAACAGCACCCGGGCCAGCGCCGTACGCGCGGCGGTCACCCGGGGGTCGTCGGGACCGATCACCTCGAACAGCTCCAGCAGATGGAGCCGGGCGGCGTCGCGGTCCTCGCCCGCCGTGCGACCCACGGTGTCGACCAGCCGGCCGAAGGCGTCATCGACATGACCGCCGACCAGGTCCAGGTCAGCCACGGCGATCTGCGCCTGGGCGTCGTTCGGCTTGTCCGCCGCCTCCTTGCGTACGGCGGAGGCGTCCATCTCCTGGACTCGCCGCAGCAGTTCGGCCTGGGCGAGGCCCAGCTTGGCCTCCACGTTGCCCGGGTCGTCGGCGAGCACGTTCTGGTACGCCCGCACCGCACCGCCCAGATCGCCCGCGTCGAGCGCGTCCACGGCCGCCTCGAGCGCCGCGTCATACGGCCCCACGGGCGCGGCGGGGGCCGCCTGCGCCTCGCCGTCCTCGGTGTCCGGGGCGACAGTGACACCGGTGAGGCCGAAGCGCTGCTCGGCGACCTGGACGAGCTGGTCGAGCGTCTGGCGGATCTGCGGCTCGGGCGCGAGGCCCTGGAAGAGCGGGAGCGCCTGCCCGGCGACCACGGCGAAGACGGCGGGAATCCCCTGGACACCGAACTGCTGCATCAGCAGCTGGTTGGCCTCGACGTCGATCTTGGCAAGCACGAAACGGCCGTTGTACTCGCGGGCGAGCCGCTCCAGCACCGGGCTGAGCTGCTTGCAGGGCTCACACCACTCGGCCCAGAAGTCGATGACGACCGGCACTTCGGTCGAGCGCTGGAGGACATCGCTCTCAAAGCCGGCCTCGTCTACGTCGATCACGAGACTAGAGGGAGAGACGGCACCACTGTCGCCACGCCGGGCGGCCTCCGCACGGGCCTGCTCCGCCTTGACCTTGGCCTCACCGGCCGCCTTCACCGCGGCGAGGTCGACGACGCCGCTCATGGACATGTTCCTAGGCTGCTGCATGGCTACATCCTCCCCCCTCCGCGCGCACGAGTGAAAAGCCGCCTCAAGTCATATGACCGGCGGCGCTTCCATTGTTCGGTGTGCTGTTGCGCCCGGTCCCCACCTGGCGCTCGTGGTCATCGCTCAGCAGTTTTTTCGATACGAGTCGTAGCGTAACTCCCCCGGCGCCGCTCCGCGCCCGTTCCGCCGGTGAAGTGGCTCACAGCGCCCGGTACGGCCGCACCCCATGGCGTTTGACTTACCCGCCGGTATGGTCGCCGTCATGTGCAGCCACCTCCGTCCGAAAAGCATCCGTACCGGTCGCCCCCGCAGCGCCGAGGCGGATGCCGCCATCCTGGACGCGACCAGGGCCGCACTGGTCGAACTCGGCTGGTCGAAACTGACGCTGGGCGATGTGGCGAAGCGCGCCGGGGTGGCCAAGACCACCCTCTACCGGCGCTGGGCCAACAAGAACGAACTCGTCGTGGACGCGGTCGCGGTGCTCTTCGACGAACTGGAGCTGCCCGACCGCGGCTCCCTGGCCGCCGACATCGAGGGCGTGGTGCTCCAGTTCGCCGAACTGCTCCAGCGCCCCGAGGCCAAGACCGCGATGTTGGCGGTGGTCGCCGAGTCGACCCGCGACGAACCACTGCGCGAGCGCATCCGGGTCTCGATCGTGGACCGCCAGAAGCGGCTGGTCCTGGAGGGGCGCGCCCGGGCCCAGGCACGCGGTGAACTCCCGGTGGAGCCCAGCCAGGAGATCGCGGACCGCACCGCGGACCTCATCTTCGACGTGGTCGCGGGCGCGGTGGTGCACCGGGCGCTGGTGAGCGGCGAGCAGGTGGACGAGGACTGGGTCAGGCGCTTCACGGCGGTGCTGCTGGGCGGTCTCGGGGCGGCGGGGCGACTCGACTGAGCCGCCGCCGAGCGGGCGGCGTGCGACCCGGTATGTGAGCCAGTGCGCGAACCGCTGTGTGAGCCGGTGCAGGACCCGGTGCGCGGGCGGCCGGCGCCCCTCAGGTCCGGCCCGGCCAGGTCACGTCCCGCTGGGGCGGGGCCTCATGGGGCGGCAGCAGGCCCGCGACGACCAGCGCGGCCCGGCCCGCCAGGTACCCGGCGATCAGATAGCTGCGGCCGGAGGAGTCCGTGGGATGCGCGCGGCCCGCCGTGACGATGACCCGGGCGCTGACCCCGTCGAGGCCCTGCCGTACGCCGGTCCACAGCGGACCGGTGAACTCGTCGGGCAGTTCGTCCCGCGGCGCCGTACTGAGGAACTCCCCCGTGCCGCCCTCCCTCGGCGGTTCGAAGTCGACGGTGAAGTGCGCGAAGTGACCGGCGCAGTTGACGCGGTGGAAGCGCACGCGAATATCGCGCGCGGGCACGGGGAGACCGGTCATCGCGCCACGGTAGGGCGGCGGCGGCCGGTCGATCCAGCCGTTTTCACGGACGCCGCGCGTCGCGCTCCCCGACGAACCGGGACTTGGCCGGCCAGTGCACCTTGGTGAGCTTGTGGGCTTCCTGCGGGGCCAGCAGCCCCGCCGTGATCATGGCGGCGCGGGCCGCCATCTGCCCGGCGATCTTGAAGCCGTACTCGGACGAGTCCACGATGTGGTGCCGTCCGGCGGTGATCAGTACGTCCGACTCGATGCCGTCGCCGCCACCGTGTTCCTCGAACCCCTGCACCACGCCCGCCAGGAACGCGGCGGCGAACTCCTCCGGAAGGTCTTCGTCCGGCACGAGGTTCACGAAGGCCGGCTGACCCGCGTCGACGGGCGGCTCGAAGGTGGCGGTGATGTCCGCGAAGGGGCCGCAGCCGCCGACGTAGTGGAAGCGGACGCGTATGTCGTCTCCAGGGACCTCCCGGCAGGGGTACTGGCCGTGGGGAACCCGGCCCGGGTGGTGCGCAGGCTCGACGACTCGGATTCAGAGGGACTGGACTCAGGT
>NZ_JBHXFA010000250.1:0-6393 GCF_042724175.1 Streptomyces sp. NPDC127084 | reverse complement strand
GTCCATGGACATGGACCGCGCACCGCCCCCTTCGCCGTTCCGGAGCCGCCGGTCGACCGTCCCCGACCCCACCGGGAAGCCCGGAGGCCATGGTTCGCCGGTGCCGTACAGGTACTCCCTGTCGCCCCTTCACCCCATGGAGACGCATCACGACCACGGCTGATCTGGCGGTCGAGATAGTCGATCAGTTTCGCCTCGCTGCGACGCAGGCGATCACGCTCATCTGCGGGAAGAGAGGCCAGTGGGTCGACAAGGGCATGCGCTCGGGGAACATGGACCATCGCACCTGAGTAGATCCGGCACCCGGAGCACCAGGCCAAGCCGACGCACCGCTCGAACATCGAGGACTCAGGAGGATGGAAACGGAACTGGTAGGAGCGGACGGCTGTCCCGCAGGCAGCGCAGATACGGCGTTCGCCATCCTTGGCCGTGTCCCAGGTCGCGACCTTGACCCAACGCTGCCGCCCGGCCGCTGCTCTTCAAGTGGTCATGCGCACCATCGTCCCTCACGGCCGTCTCGGATGGACCAGCGGTGTGCCCGAGTACGGCTTCGCCCGTGCGTCCGACGACGTTCGCGCACTCCGGAGCGAGCTTGCCGACTCTTCGAGGTCGCCTTCCAGGGCAAGAACCAGCAGGTGGCCATTAGCGTGGGCGATAACGGATACGTGATCGGAGCCGACATCACATGCCCCCCAAAGAGCCGCAGGAGGTACTGCTGCAGGCGCGTGGCAAGGCCTCGCCACTGTACGAGCCGGAAAATTCCTGCTCGCACGCCGAACTCGGTTCCTTCACACGGTATGTGGGCCTGAACGACTACAGGCTGTCCCTGCCTGCCGACCTGGCGGCGGCACTGCGGTCCTGGTCGCTGTCCCGTCCGCCAGAAAGTTTCGCCTCCCGGCGGGACCTGCGCAAGCACGCCGAACAGGGGCTCGCGACCGCCCAGGTACTGGCCGCGCACCTTGGTCCGTCATGGGCGGTGCGCTATTGGGACGAGCACCAGAAGACGGACAAGTGGGTGTGCTGGGGCTGCGACCGCCTCCATTGGCAGCGCGACCGCCGTGAAACACCGCCCCACCAGGTCCATCTGACGCTCGAAGGCGAGTTCCAGTACGGTCCGCTGCGCTCCGACGGATTCGGGGACTTCTTCCCCGATGACCCCGCCGCCGGGCTTCACCTGTCTGACCGGCTCGTCACCGACCTGTACGCGTGGGCGAAGAGCATCGACAGCACGTTGAACCGGGATGTACATGACCGGGTGGACGGTGCGTATGACGACGACTGGCAGAGACTGTTCCTCGAGGGAACGAAGTTGGCGGAACGGCTCGCGCATGAGGTCGGCCCTACCCGGACGGTGACGTACAAGGGCCTGGCGCACGGCGGGCTGGGCATGCTCACCTCGATCACCTGGCAAGGCGACCGACAGTTTCATGGCGGAACGTGAAGTGTTCTGTCACTCCGTCCCGCCCGACCCTGCTCCAATAGGAGGCGTCATCGAGGCGCGTGACGCCCACTACGGTTGGCACACCGCGTGTCGAGGGTCGTGCCTTCCCTCCCGGTCAGCAGTCGCTACGTCTACGCCGAAGCAGACAGAACACAGAATCCGCCAAATATGAAGATTCACGGGTGCAATCAAGGCCACACTCAGCCAGATCTTCACATCTCCAGCATTACAACTCCTATGATTTGCTGACCTTCCGTCGCTAATTGGACCTTCCGTAGCAGCGATCTCCATGCGATGATCTGCAGGCCTCAGGGGGCGGGGGAAGCGCGCACGAGCGGCGCGGCTGGGGGCCATTCCATACCTCAAACACCTGATTGACCATCAGGTGTGCTTCGACGCGATGCGTCCTGCCATGAAGACCGACTTATTCCTGGGGCGAGAACTGTTCCAAGAAGAGACGGACTGACCAATTTTGAGAGCATTTCTGGGGAAGGATCCGCGCGCACGACGCGCGGCCTTGACACGCGGCATGGCGGGCACTGCCTTGGCGACTGCCACATCCATCCTGGTGGGCCTGGTGTACGCGATGCCGGCGCACGCCGAACAGCAGGCGGACGAGCCCAGCGACTCGTGGTCCGCACGAAGCTACAAGCTCGGCTACGACGAGCGTTACAACCGTTGCCAGGTAGCCCGGGCGGTGCACTACGGCGGCCCGGAAATGAAGGCAGCCGCGAACAAGGCGCTGTCAGGAACCGACGCGGACGTAGCCGCTGCCTGGGGCCCGTTCGGCGGGCTCGGGACACCGCTTGGAGACGCACTCGATCGCGATCAGGCCGCCCAGGAGGCCCGCGGGAAGGCGTTCTCCGACCGGCAGAACAAACTCGACGCGACCAACAAGCCGTACGCCTCGACGAACTCCTCCGGTGGACGCGACTACCACGCGCCGGAGTTCGGTGAGGATCTCATCGCCTTCTCGAGAATGGAGCGCGAGCTCGCCTTCCAGGTTGGGGGAGATCCGATCCCCAGGGCGAGCACGGCGTCGCTGAAGAAGGCGCAGGAGATCTTCGACGCACTGAAGCCCGAGACCGTCGAAGAGGAATGGCTCAATCGCTTCGCAGCCAGCGAACTCTTTGGAGTAGGCGGTAAGGGAACGCCCGGTTCGGCCAATGACGTGGCCACTTTCCTGCGCTTCGGCACGTTCCCGAAGCAGGCGCCGGAGCCGGGCACCATGGAACACCGCACCGAGGTGGAGTTCCTGAAGGCGGCCTGGGCAGGGTGTGACGCCTTCAACCCCATCGACCCCCACCGTGTGTTCACGGGCGTCATCACCGACGCCCAAACGGAGTGGGAGGCGGAGTACGCATCGCAGACCACTCAGCGCAAGGACATCGTCGCTGCCGAGATCACGTCTTCCAAAGAAGTCCGGGTCGCAACCGAGGCGATGGTCGAAGCGATCCGGCAGGCCTGGCAGGCCGACCAGATCCTCTTCTTCCAGAAATACTGGGCTGCCAGGCCTGACAGCATCCTGAAGCCGAAGGCCGCGGTGTTCACCCAGGCCGCGAAGGACCTCGACGCGGCGCGCAAGGCAGCGGCGGCACAGGTTCCTATCGCGGACAAGGCCGTCGCGGCGGCGAAGACCGCGTCGGAGAAGGCGGACACGGTCCAGAAGGCGGCGTGGGCCATCGCGGACGCGGCCAAGATGCCGCGCGGCCGTGGCCTGGTGTACGCCCAGCAGTCGGTGCAGGTGGCCAAGGCTTCGTACGCAGCCGCCCAGGCAGCGTCGAAGACCGCCCTCACTGCGTCCAACGCCGCGAAGGCGACAGCCAGCGACAGCCAGACGCTGCTCGCGCTCGCCAAGACGCAGTCGCACGCACTGCAGACCGAGTTCCGCAAGGCCGCCGCGCAGGAAGCGGCGGCACAGGCCAAGGCTGCGGCTGACGCGGCGGACAAGCAGGCCAAGGAAGCTGCGGACAACGCCACCAAGGCGAAGAACGCACAGGCGACCGCGGAGAAGGAGGAAGCCACCGCCCGCACCCAGGCCGGAAAGGCCAGGGAACAGCGTGGAGTCGCCGAGGCCGAGCGGGACAAAGCCGCGGCGGCGCGCAAGGACGCCGCGCGGGAGCGTGGGAAAGCGCAGGCCTCAGAGGCGCGCGCCCAAGCAGAGCGGGTGAATGCCTCGACAGCGATGTTGACCGCCACATCTGCCGAATCCACGGCCGCGACGAAGCACGCGGCCGCGAAGGACGCCGAGGCGCGTGCCGCTCAGGCACGCGATGAAGCGGTCCGGGCGGAGCGGGAGGAGCGAGCAACAGCCGCGCGTGCCGCGGCCTTTGAGGCCGCTGCTGCCGCCGTGGACGGATCTGACGCCGCTGCCGAAACCCGGCAAGCCGCGACTGAGGCCCGGACCGCGGCCAATGAGGCCACTATCGCGGCAAAGGCCGCACGTACCGCAGCCAACGAGGCCGGCAGCGCCGCTGTCGCGGCCCGTGCAGCGGCGACGCGTGCGAAGGCAGCAGCAAGCAGGTCACGTGCCGCCGCAGACGGAGCCTGGTCCGCAGCATTGGCCACAAGTGCCGCCGCGGCCAATGCGCACGCCGCCGCAGCCGAGGCGATCGATGCCTCTGCCGCCGCCGCGCAGAACGTGAGAAGTGCCGAGGCCGAGGCCAAGAAGGCGGCCGTGGCCGCCGTCACAGCCCAGACTCGGGCTGCCGAGGCCAGGGATGAGGCGCGTAAGACTCGCGAGTGGGCCGCCGTCACAGCAGGCCACGCCATGGCCACCGCCCAGTTCGCGGTCGCTGCCCGGGATGCGGCAAAGCAGGTGACGATCTCTGCGGACAAGGCCATCGCCCTCGGTAGCCCCTATCGCGAAAGCGACGTTTCCGCCGCGTTCGCCGTACTCGTCGGCCAGGCGTCCAAGACGCTTGCCGAACAGCAAGCCGCCGCTGCCGAAGCCAAGGCCAAGGAGGCGACGAAGGCCGCTGCTGACGCCAAGGCGCTGGCCGACAAGGCCACCGCAAGTGCGAAGGCGGCCACTCAGGCCGCAGCCGCGGCAGCCGCGGATGCCGCACGCGCGGCCGAAGCGGTCAAACGGGCCAAGGCCTCCGCCGCCGAGGCGGCGAAAGCGGCCGAGGCCGCCAAGAAGGCCGACGCCAGAGCCGCCGAGTGGAGCAGGCAGGCAGGTGAGGACGCCTTCGCGGCCGACTCCGCCGCAAGCGCCGCCGAAAGCGAATCCGCCGCTGCCGACAGCGAGGCCACGGACGCCGAACGGGACGCGGGCAGTGCTCGCAGTGCTGCCGCGTCGGCGGAGAGCGACGCCGCTACCGCGCGACACAGCGCCGACCGCTCGGAAGGGTACGCGGTCGCGGCCGAGGACGCGGCACGGAACGCCGATGCCTCAGCGAAGGAGGCCGACCAGGCCGCCGAACGCGCCGAGGAGGCCGAGCGCGAGAGGCAGCGCAAGGAGCTGGCCGAGGCCGCCAAGAAGAACTCGAAGTACACCGATCCGCAACCCGGCGGCGGAGAACCCGGCAGCGGCGCGGAGGCCCTGGACGCGCTGGTCCTGCGGATGGCCACCGAGTACGCCCTGGAGCAGGCCGGGCTGAGCCAGGAGGAGCTGGCGCTGGCCCGGGAGCTCTCCGGCCAGGACCTCCTTGACTATCTGAAGGACAACGGCGCCGAGATCCTGGTGGAGCTGTTCGCAGAGGACATCAAGGAGTGCATCGACGACCCCGATATCGGGATCTGCATCTGGGCCATCGTCCAGAACGCGGGCCCAGTCAAGCTGGCGAAGATCGGGAGCAAGCTGCCGAAAATCGGCAAGGCCATCTGGGGCATCAAGGGGTTCCTGGAGAAGGTCGACAAGGCCCGCAAGAACGTCGACGCCGTCACCGAGAAGGTGGAGGACGCCAAGAAGCAGCTGGACCGACTCGGCCTCAGCTGTGACCGGGACTCCGGCGGCACCAAGCCGGGCCGTCAGTCGAAGGCGTCGGCCGTCCAGCGGTCAGCCGCGGCCTCCGGCGACAAGCCGAAGTCGGACACGGACTGCACGTTCCCCATCTACCGGACCCCGAAGACCGTGGATGTGGCCTACGAGAAGGCCCACGGCCCGAACCCGGCTCGAGGGGCGGAGGAAGGCAGCAACGGTAAAGTCTACTTCGGCGAGCAGAGCGTCGCCGCCGACTACTGGGGACGTGGCACGTACGCATCCGGCATGCTGAGGTACGACATGGACATGCAATTCTTGGTCCAGTTCGCCGACGCTGCCAAGCGCTACGACCGGAAGGGTCCGGGCGGACTGCCCAGAATCGAGTGGGAGATCGACTACAAGAAGCTGGCCGAGTTCAACTCCCTGACCGTCAAGCGCACCTGGATACCGAAGCCATGAGGAGGCCGAACGATATGCCCTCGATACTCGATCACGAATTCGACGTCCAGGTCGTCGCGGTACGCCCCTGGGGGCTTGATGTGCTACTCCCGGACGGCACCGCGGGGCTGATCGACAACACCAAGGACCCCCGCTGGCCGGACGGTGACCAGGAGGCAGCCGTCGGAACAGTGCTCCGCGCCGTTGTCCTGGACGACGAGCGCAGCCCCGTCCGGATGAGTGCCCTGGATGATGACCGGGCCATCGCCCGCTCCTTCAGGGAAGGCGCCGGCAGCTAGTCGCTCCAGTCCGGCTCGGCGAACCGCTGGCGGACCCGATGGGACGAGTGCGGCCACCGCATGATCATCGGTTGGTGTGTGGACAAACGAAGATCGTGCGGTGGCCGGGCGGGCCGTGGCATGGACCCTTCCCACCGGCGGACTCTGGGGGAAGCGTCCCCGGGGCCCCGCAGCAGACCTCGGAGTCACGCGGGCGACGCTGCGGGAACCGCTCGGCGTCACCGCCCCACACCATCGGCCACGAGACCAGCCGACCCCCGGACGCCACCGCCGCCGGGCAGGACCGGCTG
>NZ_JBHXFA010000249.1:0-6437 GCF_042724175.1 Streptomyces sp. NPDC127084 | reverse complement strand
CCTCGTACTGGATGTACTCGGGTGATTCGACAACGCAGCGAGGTGCCGTGCAGGACGTCGCGAGCCGGTGAACCTATCCGGTCACAGCACTAGGGGAGTCGCGAGCCGGGCGGGAATCCTCGAACACGGTCTACGGGGGGCGGTTCAGGACGCGAGCCGCCGGGCCGCGACGCCGGAGGCGGGCTGCTGGTGGCCGCCGCTCGCGAGCATCCGCACCTCGCCGCGGTCGCTGATCTCCGCCTGCACGATGCCGGTGTCGTCGGCGTAGACCGGATGGCCGCCCGGGCCCTTGCGGTCGGTGCGGTGGACGACGACCGCGTCCTCGTCGGCCGCTGCTGCCGACCCCGTGTGCGTCCCGCCGGGTTGCGCGAAGACCAGTTCGTAGTCCTTGCCGCTGCCGTCCCGGTTCATAGCGCCCTCCTCTTCCAGGCAGCCGGACACCGCCGGTGCCCAGCCAGCACCCGAATGACCATTATCGGACAAAACATGCCCCGTGCGAGCGCCACACGATCCGAGCGTCGCCCGAGAGCCTTCTGATCTGCCGTCCGGATCAGCGGACCGATCAGCAGATACGCGGCAGCTGCTCACCGAGCGGCAGATCGACCACCCGCGTACCACCGAGGCCGGTGCGTGCCACCACCATGCCGTGGTGGGCGTCGACCACCTCGCCGATCACGGCCGCCTCGCCACCGAGCGGGTGCGCCCGCATCGCGGCGAGCACCGCGTCCGCGGCATCGGGCCGGACGAAAGCGACGAGCTTGCCCTCGTTGGCGACGTACATCGGGTCCAGGCCCAGCACGGCGCAGGCGTTGGCGACCGCGGGAGGCACGGGTACGGCACGCTCCTGGATGACCACGCCCGTGCCGGACGCCGCCGCGATCTCGTTGAGGGCGGCGGCCAGACCGCCTCGTGTCGGGTCGCGCAGCACACGCAGGGCGCCGGGGTCACCGGCGGCGGCGAGCATCGACTCGACCAGACCGCCGAGTGCGGCGCAGTCGCTCTGGATCTCCACCCCGAACTCCAGGCCCTCGCGCACGCTCATGATGGCGACCCCGTGCACCCCGATCGCACCGCTGACGAGCACCGCGTCGCCGGGGACGACACGCTGCGGGCGCAGGTCGACGCCCCGCGGGATCAGGCCGATGCCGGAGGTGTTGATGTAGACGCCGTCGCCGTGGCCGGCTTCGACCACCTTGGTGTCACCGGTGGCGATCTCCACGCCGGCCGTCCGCGCGGCCGCCCCCAGTGCTTCCGCGACCCGGGAGACGACGGCGATCTCCACGCCCTCTTCGAGGATGAACCCGCAGGACAGGTACGCGGGTTTCGCCCCGCTCATGGCGAGGTCGTTCACCGTGCCGTTGACGGCGAGGTCGCCGATGCTGCCGCCGGGGAAGAACAGCGGGCGTACCACGAACGAGTCGGTGGAGAACGCCAGCCGGGCACCGCCGATTTCGAGCGCGGCCGAGTCGCCGAGTCCGGCGAGCGTGTGTCCGCCGTACGCGGGTGCGAACACATCCCTGACCAGCTCGGCGGACAGGGCACCGCCGCCACCGTGGCCCATGACCACTCGGGCCCGGTCGTGGACGGGCAGCGGGCAGGTCCACCCGAGCAGGTCCGGGGCTTCTCCTGGGGGGACGCCTGCCTCGGTGGCAACGGACGCACGGGCGGTGGCCTCAGACAACGGAACTGCCTTCCCTGGATGGTGCCGGCAGATCCAGCCGCCGGTAGAGGTAGTACGCGGCGCAGGCCCCCTCGCTGGACACCATGGTGGCGCCGAGCGGGGTGCGCGGGGTGCAGACGGTGCCGAAGGCCTCGCACTGATGGGGCTTCAGCAGTCCTTGCAGGACCTCGCCGCTGCGACAGGCGGCCGGTTCGCGGGTGTCGATTCCCGACACGGCGAAGCGGTGCTCGGCGTCGTAGTCGCGATAGCGCGCGGACAGCCGCCAGCCGCTGTCCGGGATCACACCGATACCGCGCCAGGCGCGGTCGGTGACCTCGAAGACATCGTCCAGCATCGCCCGTGCCGACGGGTTGCCTCCGGGTCTGACGGCTCGCGGGTAGGCGTTCTCCACGGTGTGCTCGCCACGCTCCAGTTGCCGGACGGTGCGGCGTACGCCTTCGAGGATGTCCAGGGGCTCGAAGCCGGTCACGACGATCGGGACCCGGTGCCGTTCGGCGAGCCGCGGGTACTCCCCGGTGCCCATCACGCTGCATACGTGGCCCGCGGCGAGGAAGGCCTGCACCCGGCAGTCCGGGGATCGCATGATCGCCTCGATCGCGGGTGGCACCCGCACATGGGACACCAGCAGGCTGAAGTTGCGAATGCCCAGCCTGCGGGCCTGGTAGACCGTCATGGCGTTGGGCGGGGCGGTGGTCTCGAATCCGATGCCGAAGAAGACGACCTGGCGGTCCGGGTTCTGCTGGGCGATCCGCAGGGCGTCGAGCGGCGAGTAGACGACCCGTACGTCGCCACCCTCGCTACGCACCTGGAAGAGGTCGCGCCCGGTGCCGGGAACACGCAGCATGTCGCCGAACGAGCAGAAGACCACCCCGGGCCGGGAGGCGATCTCCAGGGCCTTGTCGATCACCTCCAGCGGGGTGACGCACACAGGGCAGCCGGGGCCGTGGATCAACTCGACTTCGTCAGGCAGCAGTTGGTCGATGCCGTGTCGGATGATGGTGTGGGTCTGGCCGCCGCACACCTCCATGAGCGCCCAGGGGCGGGTCACGGTGGCACGGATCTCGTCAAGCAGCCGCCCGGCCAGTTGCGGGTCCTGGAACTCGTCGATGTACTTCACGGCCGCGCCTCCCGGGCCACGGTTCCGGTGGCCCCGCCGACAGATCCGGGGCCGTGCGCCTCGGCGGCGGCCTGCTCCCAGGGGTCGCCGAACTCCTCCTGGAGCATGCCGAGGTTCTCGAACAGCTCCAGGGTCTTCCGGGCGGACTCCTCATCCAGCCGTTGCAGCGCGAATCCCACATGGACGATGGCGTATTCACCGACCCGGAGGTCCGGCAGGTACTCCAGGCACACCTCCTTCACCACACCGCCGAAATCGACCGAGGCCATCCGGGTGCCGTCCCGGTCCTCGATGGCCAGCACCTTGCCCGGTACCGCCAAACACATGTGTCTCTCCTTATTTCCGAAGGCTGCGGGCGGCCACCATGAGCTGGCCCAGGGCCAGGCCTCCGTCGTTGGGGGGGACCCGGTGGTGGCGCAGCACGGTGAAGCCGTCGTCGCGCAGTCCGCGGGCGCAGGCGGAGGAGAGCAGTGTGTTGGCGAACACTCCCCCGGTCAGGGCCACCGTGGTCAGTCCGTGCCGCTCACGCGCCGAGGCGCAGACCGTGCGGACGAGCCGGGCGACGGCGGTGTGGAAGCGGGCGGCGAGCACGGCGGCCGGCGTCCCGGTGCGCAGGTCCCCGGCCATGGCGGCGAGCAGGGGGGCGGGATCGGCTGTCAGCGGGTCCTCGCTGCCCTGCCGCGGCGGGCGCAGCGCGAAGGCGTAGGCCGCGGGATCGCTGCCGCTGCCGAGGTCCGCAGCCGCCGCGCTCACGGCGGCGGCTTCGAGTTCGACGGCGGCCTGCGCCTCGTAGCCGACGAGCTGGCACACACCGGCGAGTGAGGAGACCGCGTCGAAGAGCCGGCCCATGCCGGAGGTGGGAACGCAGTTGAGCCCGCTCGCCAACTGGCGTTCGAGAACCGCGAGTTCGCCCGCCGGGCAGGCTCGTACGCAGGGCAGGTCGGCGCTCCACTCGACGCGCGCCGCCCATAGGTGGGCGAGCGCCATACGGTAGGGCCGCCGGACGGCCGCGTCACCTCCGGGGAGGGGAACGTAGGCGAGGTGGGCGTAGCGGCTGAAGCCGCTGTAGTCGGCGAGCAGGAACTCCCCACCCCACACGGCTCCGTCGTCGCCGTAGCCGGTGCCGTCGAAGGCGACCCCGATCACCCGCTCGCCGCCGTCCAGTCCATGCTCCGCCATCGCGGACGCGATATGGGCGTGGTGGTGCTGGACGGCGACGAGCGGCCGGTCGTCGGCGTTGCGCTGGGCCCACTGGCCGGAGCGGTAGCCGGGGTGCCGGTCGGCGGCCAGCAGCGCGGGCCGCACTCCGGTGATCTGCTCCAACTGCTCCTCCGCGCACTCGAAAGCGTGCTGGGTGGCCAGGCCGTCCATATCGCCGATATGCGCCGAGAGCCAGGCCTTGCGATCGCTGCCGAGGCAGAAGGTGTTCTTGAGATCGCCGCCCACGGCGAGCGCGGGTACCACGGGCACCGGCAGGGTCATCGGCAGCGGGGCGTAGCCGCGTGAGCGGCGCAGGATCAGGGGCTCGCCGTCGCAGACGCGCACCACCGAGTCATCGCAGGGCACATGGATGGGGCGGTCGTGCAGCAGCCAGGCGTCGGCCAGGTGTGCCAGCCGGTCGAGCGCTTCCGTGTCATCGGTGACGATCGGCTCTCCGGCGAAGTTCCCGCTGGTCATCACGAGCAGCCCGGGGCCTGCCGGGGCTTGGGGTCGGGACTGGCCGAGTCCGCCGGTGCCGTCGCCGAGGCCCAGCAGCAGATGGTGCACCGGTGTGTAGGGCAGCATCACGCCGAGGTCCGGGCTGCCCGGGGCGACCTCGTCCGCAGGCCGGGGAGCACCCGCCCGGGACAGGGGCTCGGCACGGCGGCGCAGCAGCACGATCGGGCGGACATTGCCGGTGAGCAGCTCCCGTTCCACCGCGCCGATCGTGACGAGGTGCTCGACGGTGGCGGGGTCCCTGGCCATCAGGGCGAACGGCTTGTCACCGCGCGCCTTCCGCCGGCGCAGCAGGGCGACCGCGGTGGAGTTCGTGGCGTCGCAGGCCAGGTGGTATCCGCCGAGTCCCTTGATCGCGAGGATGGCGCCGTCGGCGAGCAGCCTGCGCGCGTGCGCGATCGGATCGGCGGCGACGGGTCCGATCAGGCTGCGGTCGTTGGGGTCGAGCGGCTCCACGAGCTCATGCCGCAGTCCGGGGGCGGCCGGCGCCAGGACCAGCCGCAGCCGGGGACCGCAGGCATGGCAGGCGACCGGCTGGGCGTGGAAACGGCGGTCGGCTGGGTCCTCGTACTCCCCGGCGCATTCCTCGCACATCCGGAAGTCGGCCATGGTGGTGTGGGCCCGGTCGTAGGGCAGTCCCGTGACGATGGTGAAGCGCGGCCCGCAGTGTGTGCAGGTGATGAAGGGGTGCCGGTGGCGGCGGTCGTCCGGGTCGGCGAGTTCGGCCAGGCAGGCGTCGCAGGTGGCCGTATCCGGGGATACCAGGGTGCGGATGGGACCGTCCTTGTGTGAGGCGACGATGGCGAACCCGCTGGCGCCCGTGGCCGGGAGCTCCTCGTCGTGTACCGACTCCACGAGTGCGAGCGGTGGGGCGCCCACGGCGATACGGGTACAGAAACTGGCGACGGCGAGCGGTGCGCCCTCGACCTCGGCTACCACGCCCTCACCGGTGTTGGTGACATGGCCGGCCAGTTCCAGGCCGGTGGCGAGGGTGTACACATACGGCCGGAAGCCCACGCCCTGCACCACGCCCCTGACGGTGACCCGGCGGCGCTGTACCGACGCGGTGGCCGGTGCCGCGGCATCGGCTGTCTCCGCTTCCTGGTGCGAGGTGCTCACGACCGTGCCCGCGCCATGACCGGGGCGTGGACCGGGCTTCCCTCCGCCGCCGCCAGGGCCCGGTCGAGCAGGGCGCCGGTGCCCTGGCCCGTCCGGGCGGAGGTGAGGAGCACGTCCACACCGGGGTTGACCTGCTGGACATGGGCGCGGAAGGCCCCCTCGTCGAATCCCACCGCCTCGGCGATATCCGTCTTGGTGACGATCACGAGCTGGGCGAGGCCGAAGGCCGTGGGGTACTTCAGCGGCTTGTCCTCGCCTTCGGTCACCGAGGCGAGGACGACCCGCAGCGACTCGCCGAGGTCGTACGAGGCGGGGCAGACCAGGTTCCCGACGTTCTCCACGAACAGCAGCCGAGTGTGTCCGGGCAGCCAGCCGTGCAGATGTCCGGCCAGCATCCCGGCCTCCAGATGGCACAGCCCGTCGGTCAGCACCTGCTTCACGGGGGCTCCGGAGCGGGCCAGGCGCTCGGCGTCGTTCTCGGTGGCCAGATCGGCGGTGAGGGCGGCGACCGGCAGTCCGCGCTCACGGGCGAGCAGCAGTTCGCCTTCCAGCAGGGCGGTCTTGCCGCTGCCGGGACTGGACAGCAGGTTGACCACCGTGGTGCCCTGGGCGGCGAGGCCCGCGCGCAGGGCCTGTGCCGCCGCGTCGTTCTTGGCGAGCACCGCTTGTTGCAGATCGACGACACGGCACATGGTCAGCTCTCCTCCGGGATCTTCGGCGGGGTCGGTTCACCGGTGCGGCTCGGTGCCGGTTCCCCGGCCCACTCCACACCGGCGATGCGCAGCTCGCGGCCCGCGGTCAGCT
>NZ_JBHXFA010000248.1:0-6449 GCF_042724175.1 Streptomyces sp. NPDC127084 | reverse complement strand
AAATTCAACGGCGCCCTCGCCAGCTGGATCTACACCTCTTCCCAGTGGGTCTACTCATCGACCCGCTTCTTCAAGCCCTACAACTGATCCATGGGGCTGGAGACCGGGCTGCTCCCCACGGCTGAGAGCCACACCGGACGAGCAGGGTCGTAGTCCCGGGGTGTTCGGAGCGAGGGCCTGGCAGGCCTGTCGGTGACGACGGACCTCCAGGCCCTCGCGCGTGCGCTGACGCCCGCAAGGGCAACCGTCCGGGACACGGCGGACGTAGTGGTGACGCGCATCACAGCCAGTCATGTCACACCTCGCCCATCCAATCCGTCAGTGATGTGTAACCGCCGGACACCGCCCAAGGGAGCGCACATCATGGAAGCCCGCCTGAACCCGTTCACCACCCCGGTCCTGAGCAAGGTCCTCAAGCACGTCACCGCCGCGGGCCGGGTCCTCACGGAGTCGACCCTGCCCCTGTCGACGCAGGAGCTGGTGAAGCTCCGCGCCAGCCAGATCAACGGCTGCGGATTCTGCACCGACATGCACTTCAAGGACGCCGTGCACGCCGGGGAGTCCGCGGAGCGCCTCAACCTGGTCGCCGTGTGGCGGGAGGCCACGGTGTTCACCGATGCCGAGCGCGCGGCACTGGAGCTCACCGAAGAGGCGACCCGTATCGCCGACGCGGCCGGGGGCGTCCCGGACGGGGTCTGGGCGAACGCCGCCAAGTACTACGACGAGGAGCAGCTCGGAACTCTGGTCGGCGCCATCGCGCTGATCAACGCCTTCAACCGGGCGAACGTCATGCTCGCGATGCCGGCAGGCGACTACCAGCCCGGCCAGTTCGGGTGAGCTGACGAGCGGACGGGGCGCGCTGCGGCTCTGGGCGCGCCCGCCCGGCGAGCATCGCGGGGCAGAGGGCCCGACGCGGCCGGACGCGGACCAGGGGCACCGGCGCCGCGACTCGTACAGGGCCGTGGGCGCTCCCGGTGCCCACGGGCCGTCTCACCCGATCCCGGCACCCTGTGCGTCCGCGGCACCGGCAGCGCCATCGGCGCCTTCCGGCTCCCAGCGCAGCAGATCCCCGGGCTGGCATTCGAGCGCCTCGCAGAGTGCGGCGAGGGTCGCGAAGCGGACGGCCTTGGCGCGCCCGTTCTTGAGTACGGCCAGGTTGGCGGGGGTGATGCCGACACGTTCCGCGAGTTCTCCCACGGACATCTTCCGCCTGGCCAGCATCACATCGATATCGACGGCGATCGGCATCAGATCACCCCGTCCAGCTCGGTCCGCATCCGCGCCGCCTCGACATCGCGCGCCACCGCCTGGGCGAGCAGCATGCGCAGGACGAGCACGATGAGAGCGACCCCGAGGACCGCCAGTCCCGCGCCGCCGATCAGCAGGACGATACCGGGCGGGACCGCCTCACCGGGGGCCAGTACGACCCCGAGCGCGAAGACCAGCAGGGCAGCGGCGGTGAACGCGCCGATCACCACGTCCACGTAGCGGAAGGCGCCGTCGGAGAACACGGTTCCGCGCCGCACCATCGTCACCAGGCGCCACACGCAGACCAGGACGACCTGAGCCGACATCAGGCCCAGGACCGTGATCATGAGCGTGGGCGTGCGCAGATACGCGACGTCCGGGTCGAGGCCCTCCATGTCGCCGGCCAGCAGCGGCACCATCACCGTCTGCACGAACAGCGAGCCGGCGAGCAGCGCGACCAGCACGAGGCGCAGTGCGAGCACGGTCAGATTCCCCATCGCCTCTTCCCCTCCATCAATCGACTTACGATGGGAATCTATCGAAATTCGATAGATTCAGCAAGAGGGAGACCGCGCGGCGAGGACGGGAGCCGAGAGCCGTGTGGACCAGCCGACCGGCGGCCCCGGATGCGAGCGGGGATCATAGGCGCATGGCGCGTGCGGAGAACGGATGGGCGGCGGAGGCGGTACGTGAGTTGTGCGCGGACGCGCGCCCTACGCCGCTGCTCCGGGCGGCCGGGCCGGCCGAACAGCTCGGCGAGCTGTACGTCAAGGACGAATCCGCCCATCCATCGGGCACTCTCAAGCACCGATTGGTCCGCGCGCTGTTCTGCGAGGCGGTCCTGGACGGCGCCGTGCGCGACGGTGTGACTGTGGTGATGGGCACGGGTGGACCCGCCGCGGTCGCGGGCGCGTACTGCGCACGCCGGGTCGGTGTACCGTTCGTCGCCCTGGTACCCGCCAAGACACCTCCGGCCGTACGGGAGTCGGTGGAGCGCCACGGTGGCCGCTGGCGTATCGCCACGGTGCCTGCCGACCTCCAGGAGGAGGCGCGCGGGCTCGCGGCGCGCCTGGGTGGCCACTTCCTCGACCACTTCGCCGACTCGGAACGCGCGATCGCCCGGTGCCCGGTGCCGGATCTGGCCCGAGAGCTGTTCGGCCAGCTGGCCGACATGGGTGCGCCCGAACCGGCGTGGCTGGTGGCGGGCCTGGGTACGGGCACCACCACGGCGACGCTCGGACGCTACGCCAGCGCTCTCGACGGCAATGGCACCCGACCACGCGTGGCGGGGGTGGACGCGGAGCACTCGGCGTACTTCCCGGCCTGGGCAAGCGGCTGCGCCGACTACACGACCGGGATGCCGTCCGCCATCCCGGGCCTCGGCCGGCCCCGTACCGAGCCGGCCTTCCGTCCGGAACTGCTGGACCTGGTGATCCCGGTCGGCGAGGAGGCCGCGGAGGACGGTCTGCACTGGCTGCGGACGGGGGCGGCGTACGGCAGCGAGGGCGGTCTCGGCCTCACCACGGGAGCGGTGGGCTGGGCCGTGCGCCATCTGCTGACCCGGATGAGGGAGTCCGGGTCGCCCGGCAGTGTGGTGATGGTGGCCGGGGAGCGGGCGCCCCGGTCCTGCTCAGCCGCCAGTCTCCAGGCGTAGGTTCCAGCCGCCCGACCTCCCGGTGAGGACGACGGTGGACAACGGGCGCACATCGACGTTCCAGTACATCGACGGCGGGGCCTTCAGCGCGTAGACCAGCGCGGCACGTACGACGGCGGGTTCGGCGACGGCCAGAACCGAGCCGCCGTCGTCCACGGGGCGGCTGTCCAGCCAGCCCCCCACCCGGCTGATGAAACCGAGCAGCGGCTCTCCGCCGTGCGGGGCGACACGTGGATCGGCGAGCCAGGCATTGACGGCGTCGGGCTCCCGTGCCGCCACCTCGGTCAGCGTGTAACCGCGCCAGCGCCCCATGTCGCAGTCGCTCAAGGCGGGCTGCGCGAGGGTGGCGTAGCCCAGCGCGTCAGCGGTCCCCCTGCTCCGGGCCGTCGGCGAGCAGTACCGCAGCTCCGCGGCGCCGAGCGGCACGAGGTGCCGCGCGGCGAGCCGCACCTCGTACCAGCCGGACTCGTCCAGCGGCCGGTCGTCGTCGAAGCGCTCGGCCAGCCGCGGGCAGCTGCGCGCGGCTGTGACGAGGGTGACCCGAACACTCATGGCGGGATCGTGAGGCCGCGAGCGCCCCAGGTCAAGAGAGGTCACTCACGGTTAGTGAAGTTCACCCCAGACCTCGCCCCGTAAGCCGCCCGGAGCCTGCCGTGGCCCTCCCGGGTCCCGCTCCGTCGAACGGCGGCGCGGTGAGCGCCGCCGCTCCGGCGTGATGCGCGTCACGCTCCCGGACGTAGACTCGAAATACCGATCGCGACGCCCCTCTAAGGAGGTCACGCCCGATGGAAGCGAGTGTGGGCGACAAGCTGCTCGTGCACGGCCGGGTCGTCGGCCAGCACGACCGGCTCGCCGAAGTCATGGAGGTCCTGGGCGATCGCGGCACTCCCCCGTACCGCGTCCGCTTCGAGGACGACGGCCATGAGTGCCTGATGTCCCCCGGCCCCGACACCGTCGTACGCCACCACGAGAAGAACTGATCAGCCGCTCATCGGCAGCAGCGGCTCATCGGCTCATCGCGGTGACCGGACCCGGGTCGGATAGTGATCCGCCACCACGGTGGCCATCGCGCCGATCCGGTCCGTCACCACTTCCTTCGCCGAGAAGAAGCAGTGGCCGCGCACATTCGCGTATCGGCCGGCGAACGTGAGGTGCCGCGACAGTTCGCGCCGGTCCTGCCAGGCCTTCGGCTGCGCCGGATCGCCGGCCTTGTAGAGCGCCTCGCCGATGTAGAGATCCACGCCGGTTCCCTTCACCACGGCATCCCACCACGGCACCAGCCGCGCGTAGTCGGCGGCGGCCATGCCGATGTGCCAGTACAGCTGCGGCACGATGTAGTCGATCCACCCCTGACGCACCCAGCCACGGGTGTCCGCGTACAGGTCGTCGTACGTCTGCACACCCGCCGAGGTGTTCGACCCGAGAAGAGGATCGGTGGCGGCGTTGCGCCAGACCCCGAAGGGGCTGATGCCGAGGCGCACTCCCGGCCGCACCGTCTTGATCCGTGCGGCGGTCTCCCGCACCAGGCGGTTGATGTTGTCGCGCCGCCAGGCGGCCCGGCTGGCGAAACCGGCCCCGTACCGCTGGTAGGCCGCGCCGTCGGCGAACTGCTGCCCCGGCACGGGGTACGGATAGAAGTAGTCGTCCCAGTGGACGGCGTCCACCGGATAGCGCGCCACGGCGTCGAGCATCGCGTCCTGGACGAACTTCCTGACCTGGGGGAGGCCGGGGTTGTAGTACAGCTTCCCGCCGTACGCGACCACCCATCCCGGGTTGCGCCGCGCGGGATGGCTGGGGATCAGCTTCGACAGATCGCCGTGGTTGGCGACACGGTACGGGTTGAACCAGGCGTGCAGCTCAAGGCCTCGCGCATGGGCCTCCTTGACCGCGGTGCCGAGCGGATCCCAGCCCGGGTTGCGGCCCTGGACCCCGGTCAGCCACTGCGACCAGGGCTCGTACGGTGACGGCCACAGCGCGTCAGCGGCGGGCCGGACCTGGAAGACCACCGCGTTGAGCTTCCTGGCGACCGCCACGTCCAGATAGCGCAGCAGCTCGGCACGCTGCTTGGCCGCGCTGAGCCCCGGAGCGGACGGCCAGTCGCGGCCGGCCACGGTAGCCAGCCACATCCCACGGAACTCCCGCGCGGCGGCTGCCCCTTGGCGGGCCGGTTCCGCCGCGCCGACGGGGTCGGTCGGGGCTGCCATGGTCCGGGCCTCGCCGGTCACGGAGAACGCGGTGAGCGCACCGGCCGCCGTGACGAATCCTCTTCTGCTGATCTGTCCCATAAGCGCCTCTATGCACCTCTCTGTGCCGTTTGGTCACTCATCGCACTACTTGCTCCGGACAGCATGCCGCCCCGACCCCCCTGGCACACGCACCCTCGGAGTAACGTCGTGGGTCCGAGGTGGGCACCGGAACCAAACGGAGGACCTACCACGCAAAAGTCCACGAAACCTGCGAAAGGCACGAAGTGACCGAGACTATGGCCGACGTAACCCGCGTCGGAGTGGTGGGCTGCGGCCAGATGGGTGCGGGTATCGCCGAGGTGTGCGCCCGCAGCGGACTCGAGGTCAAAGTCGCCGAGACCACTGGCGAGGCCCTTGAGATCGGCCGTACGCGTCTGTACAACTCCCTCTCCAAAGCCGCCGAGCGCGGAAAGATCACGGAGGAGGAGCGCGATGCGACGCTGGCGCGGCTGAGCTTCACCACTGATCTCGGCGAGTTCGCCGACCGTGATCTGGTCATCGAGGCCGTGGTAGAGAACGAGCAGGTCAAGACGGAGATCTTCCAGGTGCTCGACCAGGTGGTGACCCGTCAGGACGCCATTCTGGCCTCGAACACGTCGTCCATCCCACTCGTGAAGCTGGCCGTCGCCACCTCGCGGCCCGACCAGGTCATCGGTGTCCACTTCTTCAACCCGGCCCCGGTACAGAAGCTGGTGGAGCTGATCCCGGCGCTGACGACGTCCGAGGAGACGATCAAGCGCGCCGAGGCCGTCGTCCAGCAGGTGCTGGGCAAGCACGCGATCCGCGCCCAGGACCGCTCGGGCTTCGTGGTGAACGCGCTCCTGATCCCGTATCTGCTGTCCGCCATCCGGATGTTCGAGTCGGGCATCGCGAGCCGCGAGGACATCGACAACGGTATGGAGATGGGCTGCGCCCACCCGATGGGGCCCCTGAAGCTCTCGGACCTGATCGGTCTGGACACGGTCGCGTCGGTCGCCGACTCGATGTACGCCGAGTTCAAGGAGCCGCTGTACGCGGCGCCGCCGCTGCTTCAGCGGATGGTGGACGCAGGCCGGCTCGGGCGGAAGACGGGCTCGGGCTTCTACCCGTACTCCTGAACCCGCTGAGCCCAGGGGTGTTCGGAACGCTCACCCCAGGTCGCACGCTTTTCGGGCCGGTAGGCGTCGCGGACGCACGGCTCCTTCGAGGGGGCGCACCCGGGTGACCGGACACCGTTGGCGAATGCCCCTTGCGACGTGACGTCGGCCTGTTCCACCGCGTTGGTGGGGCAGGCCGATGTCGTGTTTGGGGTGGGGTTGACG
>NZ_JBHXFA010000247.1:2423-6706 GCF_042724175.1 Streptomyces sp. NPDC127084 | reverse complement strand
CTCCCGTACGGGAGTCCCGGCCCTCGCCGTGGCAGCGCGGACGCTACTCGGTCTTGATGGCGTTCAGCATGTTCAGCTTCGCGGCGCTGCGGGCCGGCCAGAGCGAGGCCAGCACACCGACCAGTCCGGCCAGCGCCAGGAAGATCCCGATCCGGTCCCAGGGCAGCACCAGTTCGTAGCCGGGGACCTTGTCCGCGAAGGTCTCGCCGATCGCCCAGCCGAGGAACGAGCCCAGGACGATGCCGACCGTGGCCCCGAAGAGCGAGATGACCACGGCTTCCAGGCGGACCATGCGCTTGACCCTGCCCCGGTCGAGGCCGATCGCGCGCAGCATGCCGATCTCCTGCTGACGCTCGAAGACGGACATCGCCAGGGTGTTGACCACACCCAGTACCGCGATGATCAGCGCCATCGCCAGCAGGCCGTAGAGGATGTTCAACAGGAGGTTGATCTCGCCGCCGAACTGGTCGCGGATGGCCTGGTGGTCCATCACCTTGATCGCGGGGTTGCCGCCCAGCGCGTCGACCAGGGCCTTCTCGTTCGCGGCGGACTCTCCGCCGTTCATCTTCACGAAGATGTTCGGCATGTACGGCTTGGCCTCATGGGCTGCCACGATCTTCGCGTCGATGAGGACGCCGGACAGGAACTCGCTGCTGTCGTAGACGGCGCCGACCCGCAGCGTGCTCTTCTTGTTGTCGCTGAAGGTGGCCGTGAAGCTGTCGCCGACCTTCCAGCCCCGCTCCTTGGCCGTGCCCTCGGGGATCGCGACCTGGCCCTGCGCGAGGGTGGCCAGGCTGCCGTTGACGACCGGGACGTTCAGGACCTTCTCGAGAGCGCCGGGGGTGACCCCGGTGGCCATCTCGTAGTCGGTGTTCGCAGCGTTCTCAGCGCTTCCGGTGGTCCCGGCCTTTCCGACCTGGAAGGGGAAGTCCTGCTCCGGTGAGACCGCCGAGACGCCCGGGGCCTTCTCCAGCGCGCTGAGCGCAGACCGGTCCAGATCCCCGCCTCCGGCCATCATGACCATGTAGTCGGCCTTGATGTTGTCCGTGGTCGTCTTCGCGACGGCCGTGCCCATCGTGACACCCAGCACGGAGAGACCCGTCACCAGAGTGAGCCCGATCGCCAGCGCAGAGGCGGTGGCTCCGGTGCGGCGCGGGTTGCGGACCGCGTTCTGTCCCGCCAGCTTGCCGGCCACCCCGAAGACACCGACGAGCAGCGGCCGTATGAGTGCGATGACGGGCCGGGACAGCATCGGGATCAGGACGATCACACCGAGCAGGGCGAGGAACGCGCCCCCGGCTATCAGCATCCGGCCGGTGCTGCCCTCGGCCGCCGCGCCCCACAGGATGAGGCCGAAACCGGCCGCGGTGAGGGTGGACCCGATGGAGTTGCGCAGCACCAGCGACTTGGCGGTGGCCACGGCGTGGACGCTGTTCATCGCCGCCACCGGCGGGATCTTGGCGGCCCGGCGGCCGGGCAGCCAGGCGGCGAGCATGGTGATCAGGACACCGACCGAGAGCGAGGCGATCACCGGGGACATCCCGATGACCAGCGGTCCGGCCGGCACCTTCATCTCGAAGACGGCCATCCCGGAGCGCAGGCCGACGGCCAGGCCGATACCGATGAGGAATCCGACCGCGGAGGCGATAAGACCGACCAGGGCGGCTTCCATCAGCACGGAGCGGGTGATCTGCTTGCGGGAGGCGCCGACGGCGCGCATCAGCGCGATCTCCTTGGTGCGCTGGGCGACCAGCATCGTGAAGGTGTTGGAGATCAGGAAGATGCCGACGAACAAGGCGATGCCGGCGAAGCCGAGCAGGATCTGCGTCAGGATGTCCGTGCTCTGCTCGATCTGCTCCGCCTGCTTCTGGGCGAGGTCCTGGCCGGTGCCGGCCTCGGCCGCCTCCGGCAGCAGCGGTGTGACGGCTGCCAGGATCGCGGCGTCGTCGGCACCCGGAGCGGCGGTGACGGTGACCTCGGTGAAGAAGCCGGGCTTGAGGTACTGCTTCTGCGCGAGCCCGGTGTCGAAGAGCACGAGGCTGCCGCCGGCGTTCACGGCTCCGTCCTCAGTGGTGAAGACACCGCTGAGGGTGTAGTCCTTCGCCGGCCCGTTCGTCGCGACGCGCACCTTGTCGCCGACCTTGAACGCGCCCTTCTCCACGGAGTCCTTGTCCAGGGCGATCTGACTGTCCTTCGCCGGGCCCGCGCCCTCGGTGAAGGTATAGGCGGGGTCCTTGCCGTCCTTGCCGGGGGCGAAGTTGGAGCCCTTGTTGGACCAGCCGACACCGATGAGCTTGCCGTCGGGGCCGGCGACCCCCGCGAAACCGCTGACCCTGCCGTACGCGGCGGCGACGCCGTCCAGTTCGCCGATCTTGTCGAGGCTCTTCTGGGAGATGGCGGATTCGTCGGCGTCGTTCGGGTCGGCGTACGTCGTGACGGCCACGGCGACGTTGTCGTAGCTCTTGGCCGACTGGCTCCTCCAGGCGTTGGAGAGGGTGTCGGCGAAGACCAGGGTGCCGGAGACGAAGGCCACGCCGAGCATCACGGCGAGCACGGTCATCAGCAGCCTGGCTTTGTGCGCGAGCACATTGCGCAAGGCGGTACGGAACATGGTGGTGTGAGTCCTGGGGTGTGGGCCGGAAAACGCGGCCGGGGTTACGGAGCAGCGGACCAGTCCGATCGCGGATCGGCCGGTCAGCGGACCAGCGGATCGGCCGGTCAACGCGGTCAGCTCGTCGGCCGGTCTTCGCGGTCGGCTCGTCGGCTGGTCAACGGGGTCAGCTGGTCCGGCCCTTGGCGTCGAACGCCTTCATCCGGTCGAGTACGCCGTCAGCGGTCGGGGCGAGCATCTCGTCCACGATCCGGCCGTCGGCGAGGAAGACCACGCGGTCCGCGTAGGAGGCCGCCACCGGGTCGTGGGTCACCATGACCACCGTCTGCCCCAGCTCCCGCACCGAGTTGCGCAGGAAGCCCAGCACCTCGGCGCCGGACCGCGAGTCCAGGTTTCCGGTCGGCTCGTCGCCGAAGATGATCTCGGGCCGGGAGGCGAGGGCGCGGGCGACCGCGACACGCTGCTGCTGGCCTCCGGAGAGCTGCGCGGGACGGTGGTGGAGCCGCCCGGACAGCCCGATCAGGTCGATGACCTGCTGGAGCCACTGCTTGTCCGGCTTGCGCCCCGCGATGTCCATCGGCAGCGTGATGTTCTCCAGCGCGGTCAGGGTCGGCAGCAGGTTGAACGCCTGGAAGATGAAGCCGATCTTGTCCCGGCGCAGCTGGGTGAGCTGCTTGTCCTTGAGCGAACCGAGCTCCGTCTCACCGATGCGCGCCGACCCGCCGCTGAAGCTGTCGAGCCCGGCCACGCAGTGCATCAGGGTGGACTTGCCGGAACCCGAAGGCCCCATGATCGCGGTGAACTCGCCCTGCCTGAAGTCCACGCTGACCCGGTCGAGGGCGACCACCTGGGTCTCGCCCTCTCCGTAGACCTTGGACAGATCCACGGCACGGGCGGCTACCGCGGTGGCGCGGTAGGCGGTCGGGGTGGTGGTCACGAGACGACTCTCCTGTCACGTTCATGATGCTCTGTGAGGACCACCCCATCGTGCTGTGCGCCACCGCACCGGATCGTCCCTCCCGATGCCCGTTCCTGGGGCCCTCTTGGGTCTGACACGACGCATCCGCCGTAGTCCTCGGGTATGACTGCGTCCCCTGAGCACTCCTCCGTGCGACCCGTGCGGAGCCGCGGCCTGGCGACGCGTGGGAGCAGCCGAGCGCATTCGTACGACGACTTTCCGTCATTTTCTCGGGAGAGGTGATCGGTGGTCATATGCCGGGTGACGGCTAGCGCAAACTGCCTAATACGCACACTGACACCTCATCAGGCGCCCATAAAATCAGACAACATCGAGTCGGCGTACCGCTGTTCGGGGGAGTCGTCCCGATAGGCTCGTGTGCTAGCGCGGAGCCGCGCGTAGAGCCCGGATGGTGGAATGTAGACACGGCGAGCTTAAACCTCGCTGGCCTTCGGGCCGTGCCGGTTCGAGTCCGGCTCCGGGCACCATTGGCTACACAGTGTATGAACTGCGTAAACTTACTGTTCTCATGGTCACTGTTCGCGTTGGCCTGCGCACCGCGAGCGTCCGGCGAGCGCATGGCGCGCCCTGGGCGGCCAAGCGGCGGCGGGAGGTCGCGCGCAACGGCCGGGTGAACGGAAGGCCGACCCGTCGCCGTGGACGGGCCGGCCCTCGTAGGCACTTCAGTTGCCTGTCGCGTGTGGTGCTACCACC
>NZ_JBHXFA010000247.1:0-2413 GCF_042724175.1 Streptomyces sp. NPDC127084 | reverse complement strand
GCCGCCGGGGGGGCGGCGGGTCCCCCCCGCGGGGTCCCGCCCGTCGGCGCCCCGGGCCGGCCGCCTGGGCAGGGTCCTCGCGGGCTGGGGCCGATCGCCCGCCCGCGCCGGGGCGCGCCCCCCCCCCCCCGACGAGGTAGCCCGCGCCGCCCTCCGCGCCCGCGCCGCCGGCTCCGCCGGTGGTGCCGGCGGCTCCGCCGTCGCCGCCGTTGCCGCCCTCACCCGCGTTGAGGGGCGGGTCGACGATGCCGTCCGAGGTGTCGCCACCCGCGCCGCCCGTGCCGCCGTCGGCACCGGAGAGGCCCGCGTCGCCGTCGTCGCCGATCCGGATCACGCTGGCGCCGGTGCATGCCGCGCTGCCGCCTGCGCCGCCCGAGCCGCCGGCGCCGTCGATGGTACTGCCGCCGGCACCGCCGCCTGCACCACCACCGCCGCCGGCGTTCACCAGTACGTCGCTGTTGCTGAAGGTCGTGCCGTCGCCCGTGCCTCCGGATCCGCCGCTGCCGCCCGACTGGCTGCCGGCGGGAGCCCCGGTGCCGGCGGTCCCTCCGGTGCCGCCGTCCCCGATGTCGACGGTGTACACGTGCCCGGGGGTGACCGACACGGCGCACCAGACGAAGCCGCCGCCCCCGCCGCCCCCGCCGCCCCCGCCGGCCCCGGTGAGCTCCGTCGACGCGCCGCCCCCGCCGCCGCCCGCGCCGCCCCCGGCACCCCACGCCTGGACGAAGATCGAACGCACCCCCTTGGGCACGGTGAAGGTGCCGTCGACGGTGAACTCCTCGAGTCCGTGGGGGAACTGGACCGGCGTGGTCGGCTTCGGGTACGGCTTCGGGTGGTGCGGCCTCGGCCGCGGCTTGGTCGAAGCCTCGGCGACGGGAGTCATGGCGAGGATCTGACCGGCCAGACCGGCCGCGGTCGCGAGGACGACGGCGGCGCGTAGGCGCCGGGATCTGCTGCTCATGATGAGCTTCCTTTCTGTGCGCGTCTGTGCGCGTCTGTGCGCGGGGCGCGCGGGCCACGATTGCCGCGGGCTGCGTGCGTGGTGCGAGTGGCCTGCGACGCACATCCCACCGCCCGGTACCACCGCTCAGCGGTTGCCGCGCCGCGTCGTGCTCCGGTCAGGTGATCGTTCGATCGGGATGCGCCGGGGGAATGGGGCCACTGCGCGAGTCGAACGGATGGCCGATACGGTGGGGCGAGGCGGGCGTCGGTAGTGACCGGCTTGTCACGATCAAGGAAAGATCCTCCTTCAGCACTAGGCGGATCTCTTTGCCCGCCCATTACGCTTGTGGCAAGGCCGCGCACGGCGGCCATGGAGGAGTGAGATGAGGAGCAGCAACCCGGTCTTCTCGCGACGGGGGTTCAGCCGCGACAACGGCTACGCGGGCTTCAACGCCGCGCCGCAGGCCGGGGGCCCCGTCGCCGGAAACCCGTACGCCCAGGGCACCGGCAACCCGTACGCCACCAACCCCTACGCACCGGCGGACGCCCAGGTCGGTGCCCCGCCGCAGGCGCCCGCACGCACCGGTGTGATGACGATGGACGACGTCGTGGCGCGTACCGCCATGACGCTCGGCACCGTCGTGCTCACCGCGATCCTTTCGTGGGTCCTGCTGCCCGTCGACCCGGCCAACCTCGGCAAGTCGTACGGCATCGCCGTCGGCGCCGCGCTGGTGGCCTTCGTGCTGGCACTCGTCCAGTCCTTCAAGCGCAAGGCGTCGCCCGCGCTGATCCTGGCCTACGCCGCGTTCGAGGGTGTCTTCCTCGGCGTGATCTCCAGCGCCGTCTCCACGTACATCGCGGACGGCGTGGTCATGCAGGCGGTGCTCGGCACGATGGCGGTCTTCGCCGGTGTGCTGGCCGCCTACAAGATGGGCTGGATCCGTGTCACGCGCCGTTTCTACGGCTTCGTGATGGCGGCGGCGCTCGGCTTCATGCTGCTGATGGCCGTCAACCTGCTGTTCGCCGTCTTCGGCGGCGGTGACGGCCTCGGCTTCCGCAGCGGTGGCCTCGGCATCCTGTTCGGTGTCATCGGCATCATCCTCGGCGCCTGCTTCCTCGCTCTGGACTTCAAGCAGGTCGAGGACGGCATCGCCTACGGCGCCCCCCGCGAGGAGTCCTGGCTGGCGGCCTTCGGCCTCACCATGACCCTGGTGTGGATCTATCTGGAGATGCTGCGTCTGCTGTCGATCCTCCAGGGCGACGACTGACGACGCCTGACCTTCTGAACGAAGGGGGGGGGGCGGGGGGTGTGCGGGGGGGGCGGGGGGGTTGGTGTGTGGGGGGGGGGGGGGGGGTCAGGGCGAGCGGGGGGGTGCCGGTGGGGGGGTCGGTCGGGCGCGGGGGGCCCACCCCGGGGGGGCCCCCGAAGGCGGCGGGGGGGGTGCAAACGCGCCGGGTCACGGTACTGGTG
>NZ_JBHXFA010000246.1:0-6729 GCF_042724175.1 Streptomyces sp. NPDC127084 | reverse complement strand
ACGCACACCAGGACCTGCCCTTCGAACGCCTCGTCGACATCGTCAACCCCGAACGCTCACTCTCCCGCCACCCCCTCTACCAGGTCATGCTCACCCTCAACAACGAGCGTGAGCACAGCGCGAACGCCGTACCCGACAGCCTGGGAGGGCTCACCGCGACACCGGAGGCCGTGGGCGCCGGTACGGCCAAGTCCGACCTGCTCTTCGGCTTCGCCGAGCTGCGCGGGGACTGCGGCGGTCTCATGGGGCTGCAGGGCCTGGTGGAGTTCAGCACCGACCTGTTCGAGCCCGGGACCGCCTCCGCTCTCGCCCAGCGTTTCGTACACCTGCTGGAGACGCTCGTCGGAGTGCCCGACCAGCCCCTGTCCTCGTACGACGCGCTGACGCCCGTCGAGCGGGACAAGGTCCTCAGGGCGTGGAACGACACCGCGCAGGAGGAGTCCGGCGCCTCCGTGGCCGACGTGTTCCGCGCAGTGGTACACGATGCCCCCGACGACGTGGCCGTCGTCTTCGGCGGAAGCACCCTGACGTACGCCGAACTGGACCGGCGGTCGGACCGGTTGTCCCTGCTGTTGGCCGAGCGGGGGGTCGGGCCCGAGAAGTTCGTCGCTGTCGCCCTGGAGCGCTCCGAGTCCTGGGTCGTGGCGCTCCTCGCCACCCTCAAGGCCGGCGGAGCGGTCATGGCGCTCGACCCCAACTACCCGGCCGAGCGCATCGCTCTCATGCTGGAGGACGGCCGACCGGAACTCATCGTCACTCAGGCCGGTCTGCGCGACCTGGTCGCCCAGGACAGCACGCCGGTCCTCCTGCTCGACGACCCCGGGATCATGGCGACGGTGCTCCACGGCGGTGCGACCGCGCCCAGAAGAGTGCCGGTCTCTCCGCTCAGCCCGGCATTCATGGTCTACACCTCGGGGTCCACCGGCCGTCCCAAGGGCGTGGTGCTCCTGAACGAGGGCCTGCCGAGTCTGGTGTCGAGCACCATCGCCCGCCTGCGCGTCGGCCGGGGCAGCCGTCTCCTGCAGATGGTGTCCATGAGCTTCGACGCCGCGGTCTGGGACGTCCTGGCCTCGCTGCTGACCGGCGGCACGCTCGTCCTGGCACCCGGTGACCAGCCTCTGGGCAGCGAGATCGCCCGACTCGTCGGCGCGACCGGCGTGACCCACATGATGCTGCCACCCGCCGTCTTCTCCAGCCTTCCCGAGGAAGAGTTCCCGGCGGGCCTCACGGTCACCATGGGCGGCGACGTCCTCCCGCCGGCCACCGCACACCGCTGGGCTGCCCGGCACCGGGTGATCAACCTGTACGGGCCCTCCGAGGTCACCGTCGCGGCCACCTCCTGGGAGTACGAGTCCGACGAGGAGTTGCCCGTCGTCCCGATCGGCACCCCGTTCGACAACCAGAGGGTCTACATCCTGGACGGCCGACTGCGCGCCGTGCCGCCGGGCGTCGTCGGCGACCTGTGGATCGCCGGCGCCGGACTCGCCCGGGGCTACCATCGGGCGCCGGATCGGACCGCGGAGAGGTTCGTCGCCACCCCCTACGGCGCTCCGGGTGAGCGGATGTACCGCTCCGGGGACCTCGCCCGCTGGAGGCCCGACGGCACACTGGAGTTCGCCGGACGCGACGACGACCAGGTCAAGTTCGGCGGATTCCGGGTCGAGCTCGGCGAGGTGGAATCCGTACTGGCCCGCTTCCCCGGCGTTGCCCAGGCGGCGGCCACCGTACGCGAGGACAAGCCCGGCCACCGCAGGCTCGTCGGTTACGTCGTGCCCGAATCCGGGGCAGTGCTCGACCCAGAGGAGCTGCGGCACTTCGTCGCGGCGACCCTGCCGGCGTACATGGTTCCGTCCGCGTACGTCGTACTTGACGCGTTGCCCCTGTCGCCGAACGGCAAGGTCGACCGCGGCGCGCTGCCCGAGCCGAGGCACGAGCCCAGCCACGAGACGTCGCCCGCTCCTCGGAGTCACAGTGAGGAACTGCTGTGCAGGCTGTTCGCGGAGGTGCTCGGCCTCGACGCCGTCGGGCCCGACGACCGGTTCTTCGATCTCGGAGGCGACAGCATCTCGTCGATCCAGCTGATCGGCCGTGCTCGGGCGGAAGGACTCGGCCTCAACCCCCGTGACGTCTTCACACACCAGACCCCGGCGACACTCGCCGCCGCGGCACGGTCCGCCGAGGCGCCGTCCGGGGCCCCGGCGCCCGTCTCCGAGGAGGAAGGGCCGCTGCCGGTCACACCGGTGCTCAGCTGGTTCACCGAGCGCGGCGGCAGCGGCGAACGGTTCGCCCAGTCCCGGTTCCTGGAGCTGCCGGCCAGCAGTGGTCTGGAGAAGCTGCGGACCACCGTCGAGACGATCGTCCGGCGGCACGACGCGCTGCGCCTGACACTCGTCGGCGAAGGCGGCGGGCAGTCGCTGGAGATCCAGAACGAGGATGCGGTGGACCTGGCCGATGCCGTACGCCGCGTCGACCTGGCCGCGGAACCCGACGGCGGAGCCGCCCGCGTGGCGAAGGAGACCGATGCGGCCCGGGACCGGCTCAACCCGCGCGAGGGACGCAACGTCGAGGTGGTCTGGTTCGACCGAGGCCCCGACACGGCGGGGCTCGCCCTCGTGGCCATCCACCACTTCTCCGTCGACGAGGTGTCCTGGCGGATCCTGCTGCCCGAGCTGATCGAGTGCTGGAACGCGCTGAGCGAGAACCGGAAGCCGGAACTGCGCCCCATCGGCACCTCGCTGCGCCAGTGGACGCGCGCGCTGCACACCGCGGCCCGCAGCCCCGAACGGACCGCCGAGGCGACGGTGTGGAAGCACCTGCTCGCCGGCTCCGACCAGCCTTTGGGCAAGCGGCCGTTCGACCGTGACCGCGATGTCTTCGGCGCATCGGCCCGGCTGTCCGTGACCGTTGGGACGGGCGTCACCGAACGGGTGCTGTCCACCGTCCCCGCCGCCTTCCACGCCGCTGTCGATGACGTGCTCCTCACCGGCCTCGCCCTCGCGGTGACCCGCTGGCGCGGCGACGGCTCGGCCCTGCTGGTCGACGTGGAGGGCCACGGGCGGGATGAGGAACTGATGCCCGGAGCCGACCTGACGACGACCGTCGGCTGGTTCACCAGCGTCCACCCGGTGCGTCTGGACCTCAGCGGAGTGGACGCCGGTGACGCCATGAGGTCGGGCAAGGGCGCCGGTCAGGCGGTGAAGACGGTCAAGGAGCAGCTCCGTGCGGTACCGGGAGAGGGGACGGGCTACGGACTGCTCCGCTACCTCAACCCCGACACCTCGGGCGACCTGGCGGCGCTTCCCGCCCCGCAGATCGCCTACAACTACCTGGGCCGCACCAAGGGCCAGACGTCCGAGCCCATGACGCGGGGCACCGCCGGCGCCGAAGAGTCGCATGGCCCGCTGCTGCACCCGGTGGAGCTGAACGTGGTGGTCCGCGAGTACGAGGACGGCCCGTCCCTCACCGCCACCTGGACCTGGGCCACCGGCCTCTTCGACCAGGACCGGATCGCCGAGCTCGCCCACACCTGGGTCGAGGCGCTGGAGGCGCTGGCCGACCACGCGGACACCCCTGACGCGGGCGGACACACCCCGTCGGATCTGCTGGGAGTCGGGCTGAGCCAGAACGAAATCGACGCCATCGAGGCCGAGTGGAGGACTTCATGAGCAATTCAGGTCTGCAGGACATCCTGCCGCTCTCCCCGATGCAGGAGGGCATGCTCTTCCATCGGCTCTACGACGAGGACGCCCCCGACGTCTACGCCGTACAGCTGACCGTCGAACTCGAGGGTGAGCTGTCCGTGCCGTCCCTGCGGGCGGCGGCACGAGCGCTGCTCGTCAGACATCCCGGGCTGAGGGCCGCGTTCCGCCACGAGGGGTTGAGCCGGCCGGTCCAGCTCATCCCGAAGGCTGTACCACTGCCCTGGTACGACCATGACCTGACCGACCTCCCCGAGAGCGAACGCGAGGCGCGCCTCGCCGAGCTGCTGGAGGCCGACCGGTACGCGCCCTTCGACCTCATGAAGCCGCCCCTGGTGCGGTTCCTGTGCGTACGCCTCCTCGAGGACAAGCACGTGTTCGTCATGTCCAACCACCACCTCCTCTTCGACGGCTGGTCCCAGCCGATCGTCCTGCGCGACCTCGTCACCCTGTACGGCACCGGAGGCGATGCCTCCGGGCTGCCGCCGGTGCGCCCGCCGCGCGCCCACCTCGAATGGCTGTCCCGCCGGGACGCCGCCGCCGACCGTGCGGCGTGGGCCGAGGTCATGGAGGGCTTCGACGAACCCTCGCTGCTCGTACCCTCGGTCATCGGGGCGCCCCCGGCCCTGCCGGAACTGCTGGAACTCGCCCTGGACGCCGAAGCCACGGCGTCACTCACGCGACGGGCCAGGAGCCTGGGCGTCACTTCGAGCACCATGGTGCAGACGGCGTGGGCACTGGTACTGGCCCAGCACACCGGACGCGACGACGTGGTGTTCGGCGCCACGGTCTCTGGCCGCCCCGTCGAGGTCACGGGCGCCGAGACCATGGTCGGCCTGTTCATCAACACACTCCCCGTTCGGGTCCGGCTGCGCCCCGCGGAAACGCTCACCGGCCTGGTGACCAGGGTCCAGCGGGAGCAGGCCGACCTCATGCCGCACCACCACTACGACCTGCCGTCCATCAAGCAGCTCAGCGGACTGCGGGGCGACACACCGTTGTTCGACTCGCTGCTCATCTACGAGAACTACCCCTCCGCACCCACCGGAACAGTCGGAGCGGCCGAGGACGGCGGCGGGCTCCGTATCGCCGGGTTCCGGGGGCGCGACGCCACGCACTACCCGCTGACCCTGATGGTCATCCCCGGGAGCGAGCTGAACCTGCGCCTCTCCTATCGCCAGGAGCTCCTCGACGAGACCACCGCCCGAACCCTGGGCGAGCGCCTCTTGCGGGTGCTGCGCACGCTGGCGGGTGACACCGCCACACCGGTCGGCCGTCTGGACGTGCTGGAACAGCGCGAGCGCACTCTTCCCGCCGCCCACCGGGGCCCGGTGACCCCCGTACCGGTGAAGTCGTTGCCGGTGTTGTTTGAGGAGCGGGTGCGGTTGGTTCCGGGTGCGCCTGCGGTGGTGTGTGGTGATGTGGGTTTGTCGTATGGGGAGTTGGACGGGCGGGTGAACCGTCTGGCTCGGTGGTTGGTGTCGCGTGGTGTGGGTGTTGAGTCGCGTGTGGTGGTGGCGTTGCCGCGGTCGGTGGATGTGGTGGTGGCGTTGCTGGCGGTGTTGAAGGCCGGTGGTGCGTATGTGCCGGTGGATCCGGGGTATCCCGCTGAGCGGATCTTGCATGTGGTCGAGGATGCGGCGCCGGTGTTGGTGTTGTCGGTGTCGGGTGCGCTCGATGGTGTGATCACGGCGGATGTGCCGGTGGTGTTGCTGGATGATGCCGGTGTGGAGGCGGAGCTTGACCGGTTGTCGGTGTCTTCGCTTGGTGTGGTGCCGGAGTTGTCGTCGGCGGCGTATGTGATTTATACGTCGGGTTCGACGGGGCGGCCGAAGGGTGTGGTGGTGCCGCATGGCGGTGTGGTGAATGTGCTGGCGGGGTTGCGGCATGTGGTGGCGGCGGATCGGGTGTTGGCGGTGACGACGTTCGCGTTCGATATTGCGGTGGTGGAGTTGTTCGCGCCGTTGGTGTCGGGTGGGTGTGTGGTGGTCGCGCCGTCGGAGGTGGTTGCCGATGCGGAGCTGCTGGTGGGGTTGGCGGTGCGGTCGGGGGTGTCGGTGATGCAGGCGACGCCGAGTCTGTGGCGCGAGGTGGTTGAGGTTGCCGGTGGGCGGCTGTCTGGTGTGCGGGGGTTGGTGGGTGGTGAGGCGTTGCCGGGTGAGGTGGCGTCGTTGCTGGTGGGTGAGTTGTCGTCGGTGGTGAATGTTTATGGTCCGACCGAGACGACGGTGTGGTCGACGAGTGCTGCGGTGACGGCTGGTGGTCCGGTGTCGATCGGTGGGCCGTTGGCGAATCAGCGGGTGTTTGTGCTGGATGAGTGGTTGCGTCCGGTGCCGGTGGGTGTGCGTGGTGAGTTGTATATCGCGGGTGCGGGTGTGGTGCGTGGTTATCACGGTCGTGCGGATCTGACGGCTGAGCGGTTTGTCGCGTGTCCGTGGGGTGGTGGGCGGATGTATCGCACGGGTGATGTGGTGCGATGGTCCGCGCAGGGTGTGTTGGAGTTCGTGGGCCGGGCGGATGCCCAGGTCAAGGTGCGTGGTTTCCGTATCGAGCTGGGTGAGGTCGAATCCGGGCTGCTGGCTGTCGAGGGTGTGGCGCGGGCGGTCGCGGTTGTCGATGGCGGGGTCCTGGTCGGCTATGTGGTGGCCGAGGCGGGTTCGGTGCTGGAAGGGAGCGCGGTTCGCGGGAGTGTGCGGTCGCGTTTGCCGGAGTACATGGTGCCGGCGGTGGTGGTGGTGCTGGATGCTGTTCCGCTGACTCCGAACGGGAAGGTCGACCGCCGTGCTTTGCCGGCTCCTGACTTCGCGGTGTCGGGTGTGCGGTCCCGGTTGGCGAGGACGCCCCGGGAGGAGATCCTGTGTGGCCTGTTCAGTGAGGTCCTGGGCCGTCCGGTCGGGGGTGTCGATGACAGTTTCTTCGATCTGGGCGGGCATTCACTGCTCGCGACGCGTCTGGTGTCGCGGTTGCGGTCTGTCCTGGGTGTCGAGGTGTCGATCCGCGAGTTGTTCGAGACGCCGACGGTGGCGGGTCT
>NZ_JBHXFA010000245.1:0-6791 GCF_042724175.1 Streptomyces sp. NPDC127084 | reverse complement strand
TGAACGCCTTCCAGATCGCCTTCGAAGGACGCCTCACCCCCACCACCAGCCACTGACCTCAACAACCAAGATCAGCCGTTGACTGGACACACCCCTTCCCGTGCTGGTGATAACAGGAGTTCGAGCGGGCATCGTCACCCCTCAGCGTGGAATATTTTACGTGATCGTTACCGGTTTTTCTGCTGGTGCAGCGGTAATTCATAATAAGTCAAATACCGATTACTTCGAGGTGTGCAGGGACGGTAAAAGGGATCCCGTAAGCATCGACTCGACTTTGTGGTGATAACGGGTATCGGAAATTTCCGACATATCCATGGAGCGGGGTTGTGTTGCCCAGCGGCTTCGTGAGGTGGGATGATCCCGGTTCGAGGGAAGTGTCTTATCCGGTGGGTTGCCCCATCTTTCCCTGTTCGTTGCGGTAGTGGTAACTCGGCAGTAGTGAACGTTTATGTGGAGTCGGCCTGGATGTCTATCGGATAATGGGTCGATCCCAGTCTTGCGGTCTTCCTCGGGATTCAATCCGAGACCCTTTCGTGCCGCGGGCAGAGCCAGACCCGCACCGCAGGTCCATCTGAAACTCCACTCTCGTGTCTCTGGTCGAGGATGGGCCGCTACCGACTTCGCCGGACTGAGTGAAGTGGCCCACTCTGCGCCTATCAACGGATTTGATGAAGTGTTACGGCGAAACTTCGGTGGCCACCCGAACATGGCCACCCCTGTATGAGAGGATTCCCAATGAAGTTGTCAAGCCAGGTTGGTAACGCATTGTGAGTGCGTCATGCCGCGGCGGCAGCGGGTTGGGGTGCGCTGATCTCGAAGGTGCGGCCGTCGCGTATCAGGGCCCACATGACGTTGAGGCGGCGGCAGTAGCGGCGGGGGCGGCGCATGTTGCCGCTGATGCGCCCGGAGTCTTTGGGCATGGGTGCCAGGCCAGCGACGCCAGCGAGGCGGTCCGAGCTGCCGAAGACGCCCATGTCCCCGCCGGTGTAGGCGATGAACTCGGCGCCCAGCAGAGGACCCAGGCCGGGCATGCTGAGGATCACTTCGGCATGCGGATGGTCGCGAAACCGGCCCTCGATCAGGGCATCGGTCTCGGCGATCTCCTCATCGAGGGCCATCACCTCCCTCGCGAGCTTGGCAACCATCGTGGCGGCCAGTTTCTCCCCGGCCACGGCGGTGTGCTGAGCCTCGGCGGCTTCGATGGCAGTGTCCGCGACGCGCTGGGAGTTTCGGACCTTGCGGCTCTTGAGCCAGGCCGCGAGACGGTTCCTGCCGATCCGGCGCAGTGCGGCGGGGGTCTGGTAACCGCTCAGCAGAACCAGGGACGCCTTGGATGTGGCGTACTCGAAGGCTCGTTCCAGAGCCGGGAAGTACTCCAGCATCTGGGCCCGCATCCTGTTGATCGCCCGGGTGCGGTCGGCGGCCAGGTCGAGGCGGCGCGAGGTGAGAATGCGCAGGTCAACAGCGAGTTCGTCGCCACGGTGCATCGACTGAAGGTCGCGGCGCATGCGGGCCTGGTCGGCGATGACAAAGGCATCCTTCGCGTCGCTCTTGCCGTCGCCGCGGTAGGAGCCGGAGGCGTGGTGAACAGTGCGGCCCGGGATATAGAGGACGTGCTGGCCGTTGTCGGTCAGCAGCGCGATCATCAGCGCGGCGCCACCGGCGTTGAGGTCGATCGCCCAGGTCACTGGCTCGCCCTCACCCAAAGCCAGCACGTCACCGATCAGTTCGAGCAGGGCACTCTCGTCGTTGGCCACCCGCCGCGACAGCCTGCGCTCACCATCAGCATCGATCACCGTGCAGTGATGCTCGGCCTTGCCCGCATCCGTACCGGCCCACAGTTCGGGCACGGTCACCTCCGAAGTCGTTCCTGTATGTGTCCCAGCAGACGACCTCGCCAGCGTGTCCTTACAGAGCGATCTTGCCGCGCGCATCCCAATGAGTGGTCGAGTCGTCGCGGGGCGCCGGGCGGCCAATCCTCTCGAGCCACCAACGGGCTGACCCACCAAAGCCACACCCGGCACCCCTGGGCTTCCCGATCCTACGAGTGACCGGAATCAACCCACCAACAACGTAAGGACCCATTTCGTATGCTGCAGTCCATGGGGCGCTGGTGCGCTCGCAGACCCAAGCGAATTCTGAGTGTCTGGTTGCTGCTGTCCGCTGCGCTGGTTTCCAGTGTCGTGGTGTTTGGAAAATCGACCACCGAAGCAGTCACCATCCCCGGTAGCGATAGCCAGGCAGCTCGAGACGCGCGTGGCGCCTTTTCCGAATCAGCATCCGGGAAACAGCCCCTTGTCCTCTACGCGCCCCCCACGAGTCCTGCTCTCACGGAGCCCGCCCAGCGCGAAGCGATCGAGAAGGCTGCCCGGGCGATTAAGAGGGTGGACCATGTGGTCGCCGTCACTACGCCCTACGAACCAGCTGGCCGGGGCACTCTCAGCTCCGACGGCCGCACCGGCTACCTGACGATCGATCTCGACGTCACCGGCCGGGACATTACGTCTGCGACGAGCAGGAGCATCACCGACGCGGCTATGCCTGTCACAGATCTCGGGATGGAGGTAACGCCCAGTGGAGACCTTGCCGCAGCCGCGGACCAGAGCTCCACCAGCCACAGCGAAATCATCGGCCTCGCCGCTGCCATCGTCGTACTCGCGGTGGGCTTCGCCAGCCTCATTGCCGCTGGCGTACCTGTCCTCACTGGCACGCTCGGCTTGGCTGTCTCACTGTGCGTGATAGGACTCGTCGGTCACCTTGTCGACATGCCCGCCTCTGGAACCGCCATCGCGGCCATGATCGGTCTCGGTGTGGGTATCGACTACACACTCTTCTGTCTGACCCGATTCCGGGAGCTACGCGCAGCAGGCATAGGCGTGGAAGACGCAGTAGCCAGGACCATGGCTGGTTCCGGGAAGTCGGTAGCCTTCGCGGGTTCCGCCGTTATCGCAGCACTAGCCGGCCTCGCGCTGGGCGGGCTTCCGTTGCTGCACGCTCTGGCGCTGGCTCCGGGAATCGCCGTCCTGGTCGCGATGGCTGTCTCGCTTACTCTTCTGCCGGCGGTGCTCTCGCTGCTCGGACAGCAACTCACCCCCAAGAACACCGCACCAACTACGATGGCAACTCGGCGGTCCGGAGCCCAGAACGCCCACACGCCCCAGAGCAGCGCCGCTCAAGCCCGCCCCCGCGGCTGGGGCCGCATCGCCGTGTATGTCGCCGCCCGGCCTTGGCGCTGTCTGCTGGCAGCCTTGGCCTTTACCGGTGCCCTGACCGCTCCGGCATCTCAGTTGACCTTCGGGCAGCTCGACGCCGGCGACAAAGCCGCCGGATCCGTCAGCCGCATTGCCTACGACCGGATGGCCGCAGCCTTCGGCCCTGGCATCAATGGGCCCCTCCAGGTGGTGAGTGTCCTCCGCAAGGATGTGACCGGGCCTGACGACACACGTGTAGTGACGATCACTAGTGCCTTGCAGAACACCGCAGGTATCGCTGACGTCCTCCCGGCAGAAATAGCACAGGACGGCAAGCACGTGCGCTGGCACGTGACTCCAACCACCGCACCGGGTGATACGGCCACTGCCGAACTCGTCCGTAAGCTGAGGGAGGACGTGCTGCCGAAGGCCACCCACGGCACCGGTCAAGTGGCCCATGTCGGCGGACTCGTGGCAGCCCAGGAAGACCTGAACCGCCGTCTCGCCGAGAGGATGCCGCTGATCGTCTGCTTCGTCCTCACTGTCGCTGGCTTGCTCTTGCTGGCAGCCTTCCGTTCCCCGGTCGTCGCGGTGAAGGCCGGGCTCATGAACCTCGTCTCCATAGGTGCCGCCTACGGCGTCCTCACTGCGGTCTTCCAATGGGGTTGGGGAGCGTCCTGGATAGGCATGGAAGGACCGGTACCGATACCCGGGTATGTACCTTTGCTGATGTTCGCCGTACTCTTCGGTCTGTCCATGGACTATGAGGTCTTTCTCCTCAGCGCGATCCGTGCAGCCTATCTGCGTCACCAGGACAACAAGAGAGCCGTGATCACCGGCCTTGCCGGAAGCGCACGGATCATCACCTCGGCTGCCTTGATAATGGTGAGCGTCTTCCTCGGCTACCTGCTCTCAGACGATCCCATCGTCAAGATGTTCGGCATCGGCCTGTCCACGGCGGTCGCCCTGGACGCCACAGTCGTCCGAGGGCTCCTCGTGCCCTCCACCATGGTGCTGCTGGACCGGGCCAACTGGTGGTTGCCCACATGGCTTGACCGGCTGCTGCCACATATGGCGATCGAAGACGACGGCCATGTGACCGACCGACATGGTTCCATCATCGCCGCGCAGCCCGCGCCCGACAGTTCCTTGCTTGCAGTGCCTGGAGCCACGAAGTAAGAGCCACATGCGGTTGCAGTATTACTGATTTTTTTCATAAGTTCGGTGGGTTTGGTGGCTGTGTGGGTGGGAGGCTGTCGGGGTGACTTATCAACCTTTACCTTTGGCTGCCGGTTCGTCTCTTCCTCCTTTGTCGCGGCCTCAGTTGGCGGAGGCTCGGCGTGTTCGGGCGGTCGAGTTGTTCGAGGGCGGGGTCTTGAATGTGGAGATCGCTCGGGCGGTGGGAGTGTGTTCCGAGAGCGTGCGGCGTTGGCGGCGGGTGTGGGAGGAAGGCGGTGCTGGGTCTGCTGCAGGTTTGGGTGACAGGTTCGGTCACGCGGCCTGGAGGGCCGGTGTGGTCATGACGGTCTCGAATTCGACGGGGGTCAGTCGGCCCAGTGCGGCTTGTCTGCGGCGGCGGTGGTAGGTCCGCTCGATCCAGGTCACGATCGCGATCCGCAGCTCCTCGCGGGTGGTCCAGCTCCGGCGGTCGAGGACGTTCTTCTGCAGCAGGCTGAAGAAGGACTCCATGGCCGCGTTGTCGCCGGCTGCCCCGACCCTCCCTATCGATCCAGCCATGCGGTGCCGGTCGAGGGCACGGACGAACTTCCGGGAGCGGAACTGGACGGATTCAACTGATCGTCGCAACACCTTGATCGGGAGATGGAGCGATGGGTTCTGTGGAGCGGCACAAGCAGGTTCGTGTGTATCGGGGGTTGATGCCGTCGCCGGGCAGGCCGTCGGTGGCCTGGCGTGAGGACAGGGTCAGGTTCTGGAAGGCGATTGCTCGTGGTGTCAAGACCGAGCATGCGTGCAGTGCTGCCGGGGTGTCCGGGCCGGTGGGATTCCGCTGGTTCCGGCACGCTGGCGGCGTGAATCCGTGTCTTCCTGATGAGGTGTCCGGGCGCTACCTGTCGTTTCCCGAACGGGAGGACATCGCCGTCTGGCATGCCCAGGGCGCCGGGGTCCGGGAGATCGCCCGCAGGATCGGACGGGCGCCGTCGACGGTCTCCCGTGAGCTGCGACGCAATCCCTCTACCCGGACCTACAAGCTGGACTACCGGGCCTCGACCGCGCAGTGGCACGCTGAACGCCGGGCCCGGCGCCCGAAGACGGCCAAGCTCGTGGAAAATCCGAGGCTGCGAGCCTATGTCCAGGCCCGGCTGTCGGGGGACGTCACCGACGCCGGAGGCAACCGTGTGGGCCCAAAGGGCCCGGCCTGGAAAGGGCGCAACAAGCCGCACCGCGGCGACAGAGGCTGGGTGACAGCATGGAGCCCGGAACAGATCGCGCGACGCCTGCCGGTCGAGTTCCCCGACGATGAGGACACGCGCATCAGCCACGAGGCGATCTACCAGGCGCTCTACGTCGAGGGACGCGGTGCGCTGAAACGCGAGCTGGTGGCCTGCCTGCGCACCGGACGGGCACTGCGTGTCCCCAGGGCACGCAGCCGGCAGAAGGCGTGGGCCCACATCACCGACAAGGTCCTCCTCAGCGAGCGTCCCGCCGAGGCCGAGGACCGCGCCGTGCCCGGGCACTGGGAGAGCGACCTCATCATCGGCCTGAAACGCTCGGCCATCGGGACTCTCGTCGAGCGCACCACCAGGTTCACCATGCTGGTCCACCTGCCGCGCGAGGAGGGCTACGGTCTGGTCCCGCGCACGAAGAACGGACCCGCTCTGGCCGGATACGGCGCCATCACGATGAAGAACGCCCTGGCCAGGACGATGACCACACTGCCTGACCAACTCCTGCGGTCTCTCACCTGGGACCGTGGCAAGGAGCTGTCCGCGCACGCCGCCTTCACGGTCGAGACCGGCATCCCCGTCTACTTCGCCGACCCCCACAGCCCCTGGCAACGCGGGACCAACGAGAACACCAACGGCCTACTGCGCCAGTACTTCCCCAAGGGCACCGACTTGTCCCGCTGGAACAGCGAAGAACTCCAGGCCGTCGCGGCGGTCTTCAACAACCGGCCCCGGAAAACCCTCGGGTGGCGAACCCCGGCTGAAGTGTTCACCAAGCAGCTACGATCGCTCCCACCAGCCAGCGTTGCGACGATCGGTTGAATCCGTCCTGCGAGCCGCGGTCGGTGTGCAGGATGCACCCGTCGACGTGTTCACGCCGGGCCGCGGCGTTGTCTAGGGCGGTCACGGCCAGGTGGGACTTCATCCGCGCGTCGATGGAATAGCCGACGATCCTGTTGCTGAAGACGTCCTTGATCGCGCAGAGATACAGCTTGCCTTCGCCGGTGGCGTGTTCGGTGATGTCGGCGAGCCACAGCCGGTTCGGGCCGGTCGCGGTGAAGTTGCGGCTCACGAGATCGTCGTGCACGGGCGGGCCGGCGTTCTTGCCCCGGCCGTGCTTCTTGCCGAACACGCTCCACCAGCGGTTGTCCCGGCAGATCCGCCACGCGGTGCGCTCGGCCATGCCGGCCCCGGC
>NZ_JBHXFA010000244.1:0-6835 GCF_042724175.1 Streptomyces sp. NPDC127084 | reverse complement strand
CCTCGCCGAGGCGATCAAGGCCGCCACGGACGTTCACCGCCGCCATGTGGACCTGGTCGGCCCTCCGGCGGTGCGGCCCTTCGCGGTGGCCGCGCCGCGCACCGGAAATCCCGGCGGTTTACCCTGGAGATCCCCCGGCCCTCCCCTTGCCCGGGACCCCGGTGCACCACTGACCGCAGTCCACGACAGGGGGGACTTCGAAGGCGTCGGGTCATTCGTGTTGTCGGATCCCGGACGGAACCCCCTCCATGAGTTTGCACGGTCTGCTCGACGCCGTGGTACGCGACCCGGCCCTCGCCGAGGCGATCAAGGCCGCCACGGACGGTCACCGCCGCCATGTGGACCTGGTCGGCCCTCCGGCGGTGCGGCCCTTCGCGGTGGCCGCGCTGGCGCGGGAAGCCGGGCGGACGGTGCTGGCGGTGACGGCGACCGGCCGGGAGGCCGAGGACCTGGCCGCGGCGCTGCGCTCGCTGCTCGACCCGGACACCGTGGCCGAGTACCCGTCCTGGGAGACCCTGCCGCACGAGCGGCTCTCGCCCCGCTCCGACACCGTCGGCCGGCGTCTCGCCGTGCTGCGCCGCCTCGCCCATCCGTCCCCGGACGATCCGGCCGCCGGGCCGGTGAGCGTGGTCGTCGCGCCCGTACGGTCCGTGCTCCAGCCGCAGGTCAAGGGCCTTGGGGACCTGGAGCCGGTGGCGCTGCGGTCCGGGCAGACCGCCGATCTGAACGAGATCGTGGAAGGGCTGGCCGCCGCCGCGTACTCGCGGGTGGAGCTGGTGGAGAAGCGCGGCGAGTTCGCGGTGCGCGGCGGCATCCTCGATGTGTTCCCGCCCACCGAGGAGCACCCGCTGCGGGTCGAGTTCTGGGGCGACGACGTCGAGGAGATCCGCTACTTCAAGGTCGCCGACCAGCGCTCCCTTGAGGTCGCCGAGCACGGCCTGTGGGCGCCGCCGTGCCGTGAGCTGCTGCTGACGGACACCGTACGGGAGCGGGCCGCCGCCCTCGCCGAGGCCCATCCGGAGCTCGGTGAACTGCTCGGCAAGATTGCCGAGGGCATCGCGGTGGAGGGCATGGAGTCGCTGGCCCCGGTCCTGGTGGACGACATGGAGCTGCTGCTCGACGTCCTTCCTGCGGGCGCGATGGCCGTGGTGTGCGACCCGGAGCGGGTCCGTACGCGGGCGGCGGACCTGGTGGCGACCTCGCAGGAGTTCCTCCAGGCGTCCTGGGCGGCGACGGCGGGCGGCGGCGAGGCCCCGATCGATGTCGGCGCGGCCTCGCTGTGGGGGATCGCGGATGTCCGGGACCGGGCCCGTGAGCTGGGGATGATGTGGTGGTCGGTGTCGCCGTTCGCCGCCGACGAGGAACTGGACCTCGGTGACGCCGACACCCTGAAGCTGGGGATGCACGCACCGGAGACGTACCGCGGTGACACCGCACGCGCCCTCGCCGACACCAAGGGCTGGCTCGCGGACGGCTGGCGCACCGTGTTCGTGACGGAGGCGCACGGACCGGCGAGCCGTACCGTGGAAGTGCTCGGCGGCGAGGGGATCGCGGCCCGGCTCGACGCCGACCTGAAGGAGATCTCCCCGTCGGTCGTGCATGTCGCCTGCGGCTCGATCGACTACGGCTTCGTCGACCCGGCGCTCAAGCTGGCTGTGCTGACCGAGACCGATCTGTCCGGTCAGAAGGCCGCCGGCAAGGACGGCACCCGGATGCCGACCCGCCGCCGCAAGCAGATCGACCCGCTGACCCTCGAAGTGGGCGACTACATCGTGCACGAGCAGCACGGCGTCGGCCGCTACCTGGAGATGGTGCAGCGCACCGTGCAGGGCGCGACCCGCGAGTATCTGCTGGTCGAGTACGCGCCCGCCAAGCGCGGACAGCCCGGAGACCGGCTCTACATCCCGACCGACCAGTTGGAGCAGGTCACCAAGTACGTGGGTGGCGAGGCGCCGACACTGCACCGGCTCGGCGGCGCGGACTGGACGAAGACCAAGGCGCGTGCGAAGAAGGCGGTCAAGGAGATCGCCGCCGACCTCATCAAGCTCTACAGCGCGCGGATGGCCGCGCCCGGCCACACCTTCGGCCCCGACACGCCCTGGCAGCGCGAGCTGGAGGACGCGTTCCCGTACGTCGAGACACCCGACCAGCTGTCCACCATCGCCGAGGTGAAGGAGGACATGGAGAAGTCGGTCCCGATGGACCGGCTGATCTGCGGAGACGTCGGATACGGAAAGACCGAGATCGCGGTGCGGGCCGCGTTCAAGGCGGTCCAGGACGGCAAGCAGGTCGCCGTGCTCGTGCCCACCACCCTGCTGGTACAGCAGCACTTCGGCACCTTCAGCGAGCGGTACTCGCAGTTCCCCGTGGTCACCCGGGCGCTGTCCCGTTTCCAGTCGGACGGGGAGGCGAAGGCCACGCTGGAGGGGTTGAAGGACGGTGCGGTCGACATCGTCATCGGTACCCACCGGCTGTTCTCGTCCGAGACCAAGTTCAAGGACCTGGGCCTGGTCATCGTGGACGAGGAGCAGCGCTTCGGTGTCGAGCACAAGGAGCAGCTGAAGAAGCTGCGTGCCAACGTCGACGTGCTGACGATGTCCGCGACACCGATCCCGCGCACCCTGGAGATGGCGGTCACCGGCATTCGTGAGATGTCCACGATCACCACCCCGCCGGAGGAGCGGCATCCGGTGCTGACCTTCGTCGGCCCGTACGAGGAGAAGCAGATCGGTGCGGCGATCCGCCGTGAACTGCTGCGCGAGGGCCAGGTCTTCTACATCCACAACAGGGTCGAGTCGATCGACCGGGCCGCGGCGCGGCTGCGCGACATCGTCCCGGAGGCGCGGATCGCCACCGCGCACGGGCAGATGAGCGAGAGCACCCTGGAGCAGGTCGTCGTGGACTTCTGGGAGAAGAAGTACGACGTGCTGGTGTCGACCACGATCGTCGAGTCCGGTATCGACATCTCCAACGCCAACACACTGATCGTGGAGCGCGGCGACAACTTCGGCCTCTCGCAGCTCCACCAGTTGCGCGGCCGGGTGGGGCGTGGCCGCGAGCGCGGCTACGCCTACTTCCTGTACCCGCCGGAGAAGCCGCTCACCGAGACCGCGCACGAGCGACTGGCGACCATCGCCCAGCACACCGAGATGGGCGCGGGCATGTACGTGGCGATGAAGGACCTGGAGATCCGCGGCGCGGGCAATCTGCTCGGCGGCGAGCAGTCCGGCCATATCGCCGGGGTGGGCTTCGACCTGTACGTGCGGATGGTGGGCGAGGCGGTCGCCGACTACCGCAAGTCCCTGGAGTCCGGGGAGACGGAGGAGGAGCCGCCGCTCGAGGTCAAGATCGAGCTGCCGGTCGACGCGCATGTCCCGCACGACTACGCGCCGGGTGAGCGGTTGCGCCTCCAGGCGTATCGGGCGATCGCGTCCGCCGACTCGGAGGAGGACATCAAGGCGGTACGGGAGGAGCTCACCGACCGCTACGGCAAGCTGCCGGAGCCGGTGGAGAACCTGCTGCTGGTCGCCGGGCTGCGGATGCTGGCACGGGCCTGCGGGGTGGGTGAGATCGTGCTCCAGGGGACGAACATCCGCTTCGCGCCGGTGGAGTTGCGCGAGTCGCAGGAGCTGCGGCTGAAGCGCCTGTACCCGCGCACGGTCATCAAGCCGGCGGTGCAGCAGGTACTGGTGCCGCGCCCGACAACGGGCAAGATCGGCGGGAAGCCGGTGGTGGGCCGGGAACTGCTGGCGTGGACGGGTGAGTTCCTGACCTCGATCCTGGGGTCGTAGGGCTTCACCGGCCTGATGGGCTGCCGGGGTTCAGGGTCCGGCGGTGCCAGGACCGGGGCCGGGGTCCGGAAGACTTCTTCCGGTCCCCGGCCGTTCTGCGACTCCTGCCCGTGCGACCATACGTCCGAGGGCACGCCGACCGGCCGCCTCTATGCTTCGTCGGCATGAGCAGGTCACGCATCATCAGCCCGTCCCTGTCGCTTCTGACGGCCGCCGTGATCCCGTACATCTCGGGCTGCGACGCCCTCGGACAGGCCGACGGCGCGGACCCCGGTTCCGCACCGCACGGGGCGTACACCCGAGCCGTGAGCCCCCTGGCGAACCCCGACGGCACCAAGCCCGGACTCGCGCCCCTGAACGGCTCCGCGCAACTGGCCGCGGCCCGCGACCTCATCGCGGGACTGGCCGTCAAGGGCCGCGGCCCCAGGACGGGTTACGAACGCGACGAGTTCGGCTACGCGTGGAAGGACGCGGTCGACGGGGTCCCGCTGGCGAGGAACGGCTGTGACACGAGGAACGACCTGCTGAAACTCCATGGGGGCAACGTCCGGTTCCGTACCGGCTCCGACTGCGTGGTCGTATCGATGACCCTGCACGACCCGTACACCGGCAAGACCATCGAGTGGCGCAAGCAGAAGGCCGCCGAGGTGCAGATAGACCATGTGGTGCCGCTGTCGTACAGCTGGCAGATGGGTTCGTCCCGCTGGGCGCGGGACAAGCGCGAGCGGTTCGCCAACGACGTGCTCAATCTGATCCCTGTCCAGGGCCGGGCCAACTCGGCCAAGAGTGACTCCGGCCCGGCGGCCTGGCTGCCTCCGGACAAGCGGATCAGGTGTTCCTACGTGGTCCGGTTCGCCCAGGTCGCCGTCAAGTACGAGATGCCGGTCACCGGACCGGACAAGGCGGCGATGCTGAGGCAGTGCGCGGACTGACAGGGCATGGGGCACACCGGCCGGCTCGCGACCGGCGCCCCTGCTGACCTCAGCGATCCGGCGGCCTCAGCCGAGGGCTTCGAGTAGCTCCCGCTCCCGCCCGGCACTGAGACCGGCGCGCCGCACCCGGTCCAGGCCCTGCGCGCGTTCCCATTCCAGCGTGTCCGCGAGCAGCGTGGCCCTGGGCCGGTGCCGGAGGCCCGCCGCCCGTGCCGCTGCCCCGCTCCGGGACGAGAAGCCCTCACAGTCCGGCTCGACCAGCCACATCGGCAGCGATTCGGGCCCCATGTAGCCGGCCACGCCGTTCGCGAGCAGCCACTTCGAGTCGGCGGCGACCACCGGGCCGGTGTGCCCGCCGACGGTGCGGGACAGGTCGATCCACTCAGCGAACGGAACCACCGGGCCGACCGCGTCGTAGATACCGGTGGTGTTCTTCTCCGTCGCGTCGAGCAGCCAGTCGGCGAGATCCCGGACATCGATCACCTGCGTCGGCATGTCCGGTGTGCCCGGCACCAGCATGGGCCCCCGCGGGTCCCGCGCCGCGCGGGCCACCCAGTAGCCCGAACGTCCGCTGTGATCGCCCGGACCCCCGATGAGTCCGGCGCGCGCGATCAGGAGGCGGTCGCCGACGACGGCCGTCGCCGCCTGCTCGCAGGCGGCCTTCGCCTCGCCGTACAGCGTGCGGTCCACGTCACGGAGTTCGGTCGGTGCGAGGAGGGGCGCGGACTCGTCGGCATCCGGTACGTCGTGGGAGGCGTAAGCGCTGACGGACGACACATAGGCCCAGTGCCTGGCCCTGCCGCCCAGCGCGTCCAGCGCCTCGCGTACGAAACCCGGCTGCCATGACACCTCGATGACCGCGTCCCATGTGCGGTCCAGCAGCGGCCCGTACACCGACGGATCGCGCCGGTCACCCGCCACCAGCCGCGCGCCGTCCGCGACGTCCCCGCTCTCGCCGCGCGCCAGGCAGGTCACCTCATGTCCCCGCCCGATCGCCCGCCGCGACAGCTCACGGCCCACCCACGCGGTCCCGCCCAGTACCAAGATCTCCATTCCGCCCACTCAACCACCGCCGACCCGGGGCACCCAAGCGGCTTCGCGGACAGCGGACTCGAGGCGGTGAGCGACCGCCGGTCATGAAGCCGTGATCACGCAGGAGACAGCCGCAGACCCTGCCGAGATCGCCTGGCACGGCCGGCTCACCTTCCAGGAGCTCCAAGAGACAGTGCGGGAGTGGCGCTTCGTCGAGGATGGCATCGATACGCTGCGGCGATACCGCGCTGGGAAAACCGATTGAACGGTCCAACTCTTCGTGATTAGCCTCCCGGCATGACCACGCCGCAGGATTCCGCACTCGAACTGACCATCACCACGCTCGCCGAACGCCCGGAACTAGGTGATGCCGTATGGGGGATGATCGAGGACTGGCCTGAGTTCATCCTGAACGACCACGTGGGCTGGGGATACATGGGCCGGATCCTCACCGAGCTTCCCGAGTACGTGATCGTGGCGACCGACGCCGAAGGGGCTGTCGTGGCGCGGGGGTTCAGCGTGCCGTTCGCACTCGACACGAACGGGCGGCGGGAGCTGCCCGCGACCGGGTGGGACCAGGTGCTGCTGTGGGCGTTCTCGGATCTGCGGCACGGGCGGAAGCCGGACACGGTCAGCGCGATCGAGATCACCGTGACCACGCGGCTGACCGGCCGCGGGATATCCGGGCGCATGGTCGCCGCGCTGCGGGACAACGCGCGGGCGCGTGGTTTCGCGGAGGTGGTCGCGCCGGTACGGCCGAACGCCAAGCACCTGGAGCCGGAGGTGCCGATGTCCGAGTACGCCTTCCGGACCCGGGAGGAGGACGGGCTGCCGCACGACCCGTGGCTGCGTGTCCATGTACGCGCGGGCGGGGTCATCGAGGCGGTCGCCCCGGCGTCCATGACGGTGGCCGGCTCCCTGGAGCAGTGGCGGGCCTGGACCGGGCTGCCGTTCGACACGGACGGGCCGGTGCCGGTGCCGGGCGCGCTGGTGCCCGTGCGCTGTTCCCTCGAACACGAGCACGCGGTCTACGTCGAGCCGAACGTGTGGGTGCGGCACAAGCTCTGACCGGTATGCGAA
>NZ_JBHXFA010000243.1:0-6896 GCF_042724175.1 Streptomyces sp. NPDC127084 | reverse complement strand
CCACCCTCGCCTCGCCAGGTCGCCCGGTGGATCACCACCACACCATCCCGGCGTGGCCTGCACGCCACCGAGGCACTCCGCCGGTTGCTTGAGCACTGCCCGGAGCTGGACCGAACCCACGACCTGGTACGGCAGTTCGCGGCCATGCTCGACGCCCGCGACGCCGCCCCGCTGCCGGACTGGCTTGACCACCTCGCGGCCTCCCGCCTCCCGGCATTGGCTGGACTGGTCAAGGCAATCCGCGAGGACCAGCCCGCAGTCGTGCAGGGCATCACCACCCCGTTCAACTCAGGTGTCAACGAAGGCCGCATCACGGACCTGAAGCTCCAGAAGAGAATCACGGCAGGCCGCGCCGGAGTTCCGCTGCTTCGCCACCGCGTCATCCTCATGGCCCACCTTCGACGCCGCTACCCGTGACGGAGCGTCACCGGCGCACGGTGGCACACCCCCGCTTCACGAAAATCTTGCCAGGGCCGTGATCGCGCACCACCTCGTACGGATGAGAGTGCACCAAAGTTGATGCGGTGGGGGGTGGGGGCGGGGAGTCTGCTGTCGTCTGTTCGGGATGGGCGGAAGGCGGTGGACGGTGGTCCTGGATCCGCATCGCTGGCTGGAGTTGCGGCGGTTTCGCGGGCTGTATGAGTCCGGTGCGATGAGCCTGAGGGAGATCGCGAAGGAGACCGGGCTGAACCGGCGAACGGTCGCCAAGTACTTGTCGGGCCAGTCCTCGATCGCGCCGCCGGAGCGAGCGGCGAACGACCGGCCGCGTCGGCGGGTGGTGGACGATGTCGCACCGCTGATCGACGCGATGCTGCGGGCGGAGATCCTGCTCAAGGGAGCGGTGATCCACGAGCGTCTGGTGGCTCAGTACGGGGTTGCCATCAACTACCAGCGCGTGAAGATGTACTTGCAAGAGCCCGGCCTCGGGTCGCGGAGGAACTGGGCATCAGTCCAGGTGAACTGGCCGGTCTGCACCGCCGGTTCGAGGTGGTCCCCGGGGCGCAGGCTCAAGTGGACTGGGGTGATGAGGGCAAGATCCTCGCCCACGTCGGGATCCCGAAGGTCTACTCGTTCCACATGACCTTGTCCTACTCTCGTGATCCGTTCTGCTGCTTCACCACTGGTCAGGACCTGGCCACGTTCTTCGACTGCCACCGCCAGGCGTTCGCGCACTTCGGCGGGGTGCCGATGTCGATCGTCTACGACCGCACCAAGACCGTGGTACGTCGGCACGTCGCCCCGGGCGAGGCGGTTCCGCTGCATCCGGAGGCGGTCGCGTTCGCCGGGCACTACGACTTCGACCCGGACGTTCTGGCCGCCTACCGGCCCACGGGGAAAGGGCGGGTCGAGCGGCAGGTGCTGATCGTTCGTGATCATGTGCTGGCCGGTCGGGCGTTCTCCTCGGTCGAGGAGATGAACGCCGCCTTCACCGCCTGGGTCCCGCTGAGGCGGGCCAAGGTCCACGGCACCCACGGCGAGGTCATCGGCCTTCGCGCGGTCCGTGACCACATGGCTCTGCGGCCCCTGCCGCAGACTCCGTATGTCGTTGCCCAGCGGCACCTTCGCTATGTCGGCAAGGACTGTCTGGTCGCCTTCGAGGCGAACCTCTACTCGGTCCCGGCCCTCCGCATCCGCCCGCGCCAGCTGGTCGAGGTCAGGGCCACGAAATCCCAGATCACGCTGCACGCCACCACTCCCGGACTGGACGGAGGAAGCCTGCTGGCTGCCCATCCCCGGGCGGTTGGCCGCGGCGCCCGCGTCGTGGACGAGCGGCACTGGGATGGCCTGCCCACCGGCGCCGGCCGCCGTGTCACAGCGGGCGGAGACCTGCCCGCACCCCGCCCGATCCAGAGCCGGGACTCTGGATCGGGCCCGCTGATGGCTCTGCTGAACCGGGCGGCGGCCACCCAGGTCGAGGTCGGCCGCCGCCCCTGTCGGTCTATGACGAGCTGACCGGCACCCGGCCCTTCACCATCCATCCGAGCCCGGAGGAATCCTCTTGAGCGAGTTGGTCTCCACCCGCATCCGCAGCACGGCCGCCAAGCTGGGCCTGCCCCACCTGGCCGAGGCTCTGACCCAGTACGCGCAGCGGGCCGACGAGGCCAAGATGGGCTACCTCGACTTTATCGACCTGGTCTTGTCCGAAGAGCTTGCCGTCCGCGACGACCGGCGCTTCCGCCAGGGGCTGCGGACCTCAAGGCTGCCGCACCACAAGGCACTTGAGGACTACGACTTCTCCTTCCAGCCCGACCTCGACCCCCGCAAGGTCAAAGACCTCGCCACCTTGTCGTTCATCGACGCCAAGGCCAACGCGGCCCTACTCGGCCCGCCCGGGGTCGGTAAGACGCATATCGCCGTAGCTCTCGCGGTCGCGGCCTGCCGAGCCGGCTACTCGATCTACTTCACCAGCCTCGACGATATGGTCCGCAACCTCACTGCCGCCGAGGCCGCCGGACGGCTGACCAGCAAACTCGGCACCTATCTGCGGTCCGGCGTTCTCGTCCTGGACGAGGTCGGCTACCAGCCCCTGGCCCGCACCGAGGCCGACCTGGTATTCCAGGTCATATCAAAGCGGTATGAAAAGGGCTCGATCATTCTTACCTCGAACAAGACCTTCAGTGAGTGGGGACAGGTGTTCGGTGACGAGGTTTTGGCCACCGCCATCCTCGACCGCCTCCTGCACCACTGCGGTGTCATCAGCATCAACGGCCCCAGCTACAGGCTCAAGAACCGACTCGCTGCCATCGCGCGAGACCAGGACAACGCAGCCTGAGACTGGTGCACATAGCTCTGTACTTGCCGGAGCACCCAGTAGTGAACGCCGACACGGGGCATCGAGGCAGGCCACGATCGTCGGCAGCGTCTTGTCGAACACCGGAATGACGATCCGAAAGCGGGACCAGGCCAGCCACGCGCACCACAACTGCGTCTGCCGCCCGCCGATCTTTGGACCATGGCCCCAGTCCCATTGCAGCCACCGACCCGGCTCGGTGATCCACGGCCGATAGACCCGCCGCGATCCCGCCCGCAGACTCGCTTTCACCTCCGAGACCACCCGCCGCGTCGTTCGTTCTCCACCCGTGAAGCCCATCGCCGTGATCCGCCGGTGCACCACATCCGCCCGAATCCGGCCGTGGGAGTTCACCACCAGTTCCTCGATCTTCGCCAGGAACTCGTCGATCGGCCGGGCCCGGTGCTGGCGGGCCGTCGGGCTGGCGCCCTCGGCCCGCATCCGCACATACCGGGCCACTGTGTGGTGGTCGCAGCCGGCCAGCTCAGCCGCCGCTCGGTAACTCCCCGTGAGGTCGTATGCCTCCAGGATCTCCATGATCTCCCTGCTGTTCTTCACACCGGCCAGCTTTGCCGACCGACATCAGTCCAGTTCCGGGGAGATATCTGGCCGTCCGTGGGGAAACCCGGGGCCATGAGTGGGGCGCTAAGTGGCCGCCTACAGGGAGTATCTACTGACCGCCGTCACACGATCTCGTCGATCAGGGAGCCGGACTGGGTGGAGCCGCCGTCGGTGACTACGCTGAGCACAGGCGCGCCTTCCCGACCCGCGCTGCAACGCGGGCCTACTCGGAGACCTTACAAATCATTCGGGAAGGTACGCCCTTCGCATGCCATCCCGGAACCGATCCACAAGTCCTGAGCATTGCTCGGATCCGAGCGTTAACGCTCTCAATCGCGTTCGTCGAACAGATCACCTTGCGGATCTCGACGTCGAAGGAGAGGAAGGATGGTCTGCTTGGACACGTTCGCGCCGTACACCTCGGCCAGGTGAGCCGATATCTCCCCATGAGTCAAACCCTTCGCGGAGAGCGAGAGCACCATCTCGTCGACACCGGTCAGACGCCGCTGACGCTCGCGGACGATCTGCGCCTCGAAGCTGCCAGCGGTGTCACGGGGCACCTTCACCTCGACCAGTCCGACATCCGTCAGCACGGTTTTCGAACGGGTTCCATTACGGCTGTTACCGCTGTTCCTACCCGTCACATTGTGCTTGTCATAGCCGACATGACCGGTGATCTCGCACTCCAGGGCGGACTCCAGCACCCGCTTCGTCAGCTGCTGCAACAGCCCGCCCTGCCCGGTCAGCTGCAGCCCGTCGGACCGGGCACGGTCGACCAGCATCGCGATCAATTGCTCGTCCGACACCGCCTCCGCAGTCGACTCGACGGCCGGCTTCTCCACGGCCGATCCCTCGGTGATGGCCTCGCTCATCAAGCGTCTCCTTGATCATCGGATCCGCCGTTGATTAGACACTCCCCCGCCTGTCACCACCGAAATGTGAGACAGGGCCGAAATCTTTACAGACCCACCTACCGTGCACGAGCGCGTTAGGTTCGGATCTGCTTGCTGCGCCCGGTCGGCCAAGCCTTGGTTGACGGGACGAGGCTGCCGCACGTCGGTGGGACATGCATCCGAATACAGCCCTTGCCTGCTGCTTTGGCTTCGTACATGGCCAGGTCGGCGTGCTGCAGTAATTCCTCAGGGGTGATACCGGGGGTGGCCACAGCAATTCCGATCGAAGCCGAGACCATGGCTTCCTTGGCACCGAGGCGGTATGGCTCCATCAAAGCAGCCAGCAGCCCTTCGGCGATAGCTCTCGCATCATCAGAGTAGGGCCCCGCCCCTCCCTCCAATAAGACTGCGAACTCGTCCCCGCCGAACCGGGCAACAGTGTCTCTCGCCCGCACGGTTGTCGGGAGTCGGCGCGCGGCCTGAACGAGGAGGTCATCACCTGCTGCATGCCCTGCGGCATCGTTGACTGCTTTGAAGCCGTCTAAGTCCACGAACAACACTGCGGGTGGGGCCGTGGCGGCAGTCCACCTGCGCATGGCCTGGGCGACTCGGTCGGCGAAGAGCGCTCGGTTGGGGAGGCCCGTCAGAACGTCGTGAAAGGCCAGGTGCTCGAGTTGCTGCCGACGGGTTACCCGGTCGGTCACATCGCGGCTGCTGACGACTACGCCCTGAGGATGATGGCTGATCGTGGATTCAACGTGACGCCATCGCCCGTAGGCGTCGCGGACTCGACAGGACACCCTGCGACCCGAGCAGCCCCCGTCCGACTGGGCGTCCTGCCATACTGCGAGAGCCGCTTGCCTCAGCGACGGCAGGTCGTCTGGATGACAGTAGAGGGACAGCCGAGCACCTACCAGTTCCTTGGGAGGGAATCCCAGGACGTGATACACGGCCGGGCTCGCGAAGAGCACCCCTCCGTCCGGACCGACGATGGTAATCACGTCGCGAGTGCCATCAACCAAGGTGCGATAACACGCTTCGCGGGCCGCAGCTTCGACGGTGAGGCGGAGGTGGCGGGCATGGATGACACCTTGCCGGACACCCAGCGACACAAGCACCGAGCCGACCAGAACCACCATCACAACATCGATGGAGCCCCCGGCCAGAGCATGAGCTGTCAAGGCGAGCAGGCAGACGATCATGGGAACGAACGCTGCCACCACCCCGGTGACAGGGATCATCCGCTGGTCCACTGCCACGACGGCGCCGCCTCCTGCCAGCCACGGTGCGGCACAGATGAGGAATGCCCCAGTCATCGAACAGGTCGTCATGAGCGGGATCCCAGACACAACGGTGGGAGTGGAATCGATGATGGGCATCACGTCCCCCGCGGACAGCGCAACGAGGGCAATGACGCCCAGTGTGGCCGCTGTGCGCTGGCTGCGTTTCACGCAGAAGCGCAAGGCGGTCAGGAGGCCGAGGACGAGGAGGTCTGCCGCGACGCGCGCCAACGCAAGCAGCGTTGGGGCGACGCCAACGCTTTGATCCGCGCGCTGCAACACGAGCACCCAGCACAAGACGAAGAGGCACCCCGCGATCAGCCATCCGTCCAGGAAGCGCCGCATGCAGATCAGGGGCGGCCCCTGAGCCGTCGCGGCCACCACGAGAGCGATACCAAGGAGCAGACACACGGCGACCCCCGCGGTCGCCACGACGGGCATCAAGAACAGGGGCGCCCCCGCCTCGGGAGATGGCGGGCGAGGGAACGCCAGGTCCTGCACACCGCCTGCGGTGACAGACACAGCCAGTAATCTGAGGCGCGCAGCCGGTCTCCCCGTGCCGCAACGGGCACGTGCAAGGAGGGAAAAGGCGGCCGCCCCATGTGCAGCGGGTACCCCTACGCCTGCAGGGAGCAATACGGCGGAGGCAATGCCCGCTCCTAGAGCAGCGACCACCGCAGCACCCACCTGCAGTGCTCTGCCACCTCCCTCGTCTTGTGACGAGCCGACCTCCTGACTTACACATCCCTGCATCACGAGAACCCTCCCAGAGTGCGAGCCCCAGAAAGGCAGAGCCACACTGTCCGAACCGCTCGAATGCGATGAGAGAATAGGATGATCTACTGCGCCGCCTGCACATATCGCAAGGTTTCACCTGAAATAGTGACGCTGAGGTTGAAAGGGGTGGGGTGACAGCAGGCGTTGGCGGTGCTACATCCTCCTCATGAGGTACGCGGATGGCGGCGGTCTGACCGCTGCGGGGCGGGCGAAGCGTGAGGCAGTGCGCTTCCAGGCCGCGGAGATGTGCGAGCAGGGGATGCGGCCGCCGGAGGTGGCCCACAGGTTACGGGTATCGCGGAAGTCAGCGTACGCCTGGCACGCGGCCTGGCGCGACGGCGGCAAGCCCGCCCTGGCCTTCAAGAGGCCTGGCGGCTTCGCGTGTCAGCTCAACGATGCCCAGGCGGAACGGTTGCAGGCCGAGCTGGAGGCCGGCCCTGCAGCGCACGGCTGGAGTGAGGACCAGCGGTGGACCCTGGCAAGGGTCGCAGAGCTGGGTCTGAGAGTGCGGGATGTGGCGTTTCGTCGGTCTTGCCATCGCTCGATGGTGTGACGTGGGGGCATCGCTGTCGGTCAGGAGTTCGGGGTTCGCTT
>NZ_JBHXFA010000242.1:3583-6947 GCF_042724175.1 Streptomyces sp. NPDC127084 | reverse complement strand
CCTCGGCGATACGCAGCGCATCCGCCTGTGCCACCGCCCAGTGCGCCAGCTCCCAGCCCCGCCGCGTCTTCGCCGCCGCCTTGGCGCCGCCGCCCCCGCCCCCGAAACCACGGACGAAGCGGCACGTGAGCGGCTCGCGCTGGCGCAGGCGGCTCTGCTGTCCGCGCTGGTCGCGGGTACGCCCGCGCCAGAAGGCTTCGACGCACCGCGGCTGCGGGTGCAGAGCCGGGCCCTCGCCGCCAAGCGGTCCGATGTCGTGGCCAAGGTGGCTCCCGAATTGCGGCAGATACTCGGAAGCGGCTACCGGTCCGCGTTCCTCGACTACGCCCGGAGCCGGCCCATGACCGGCGGATACCACCGGGACGCACTGGACTTCGCCGAGCACCTGCTGATCGCGGGGAACCCGCAGGATCCAGCCGCCCGGCGGCGGCTGACGTACTGGTGGCAGGACCGGGCGGGCGCCCGGCCGCCACGCCGCACGACCCGGATCGTACGGGCGGCTCGTGCCGCTCTTGTCAGGAGGTGACTCCCGGATGCTGAACTTTCTCGCACTGCTGGTGAATATCGCCATGGCCATCTCATCGGTGCTGCTGATCAGGGGGCTCGCCAGGACCCGTGGCCGCGGCCCGGCCGGACCCGTGTACGACGTGATGGAGGTGGCCTTCCTCAACGGCGGGCCCGCCCGTGTGGTCGATACGGCACTGGCCACGATGGCGGCCGACGGGCGGATCGCCATCGGCGGCCCCGGGATCATCGCGGTACGGCAGGCCGTGGCTTACCACGCGGTGGAGCAGGCGGTGCTCCAGGAGGCGGCAGCGGCGCCCCACGGGGCACTGCACCATCTGCGGCCTGTTGTGATGAGCGGCCCCGCCGTGCAGGCCATCGGCGACGGCCTCGCCGCACGCGGCCTGATGGTGGAGCCCCGGGTGCTGCGCCCGCTGCGGCGCCGGGCCGGAATACAGACGGGCTGCGCCTTCCTCCTGTTCCCCGCCGGGATCGTGGTGACGGCGCTCCAGTACACGGCGTTCGAGGGATACGCGGGCTACTTTCCGTTCTTCGTGGCGGTGCTGCCCGCGATCTTCGGGGGTTTCCTGGTCGGGGCCGTCTGCGCGGCGAAGGCGAACCGCAAGGTGACAGCGGCGGGCAGGCGGGCTGCGTACGCGTACCGGCGGGCCCACCCGGGCGCCGCGGACACGGCCCACCTGGTCGCGCTGAACGGATTGCGCGCACTGCCGGACCCGGTGCTCCAGGGTCAGTTGACGACTGCCGCCCGGTTGACGCAGACCAGCCGGTCGTCCGTGGATCACAGCGTGGGGGCCACGCTGATCACGGAGGACGTGGTGTGGTGCGCCTCGTCTCCCGACGGGGGCGGCTCGTGCGGCGGGGCGAGCGGCAGCTCGTGTGGCGGAAGCGGTGGGTGCGGGGGCTCGTCCGGTGGTGGATCGAGCTGTGGAGGCAGCAGTTCGAGCTGTGGCGGCGGTGGCGGCGGCGACTGACGGAGGTCGTCATGGCACGCGGCAGATCCACAACCCACGCAGATCGGTATGGAGCGTCACAGATTGACGCATAGGAGTCATTGACCACGACACCGGACAATGGTGCTTTACAAGCCCTACGCCTGCGGTTTCCCTTCGTTCCACGGCGGTACGAAGGGAAACACGATGAGCGTACGGATGTGGCGTGGAGCGGTCGGCTCCCTGGTCCTGTCGGCCCTCCTCGCCGCACCGGCCGGTGGAACCACCCTCCTCGGAGCAACCGGAGCAGCCGGAGGAAGCGGGGCAACCGCGGCGACCGGCGTACCCGGGGCAGCCACCCCGCTTGAGGACGCCGGTGTGCGCAGGGCCGCGGCCCGGGCCCGCACGGCGGGGATCTCCTTCGGACCCTGCCCCGCCGTCGAGCGACTCCCCGCGTATGTCCAGTGCGGCACGGTCGACGTGCCGGTCGACTACGCGAAACCGCTGGACCGTCAGGTCCCGCTCACCGTCAGCCGCGTCAAGGCCGGCGGACCGGCCACCGCCCGCCAGGGCTCGCTCATCTACAACCCGGGCGGCCCCGGCGGTTCCGCCATGTACTTCCCCAAGGCGTCCCAATGGCCTGAGTGGAAGCGGATCGCCCAGGCATACGATCTGATCGGCTACGCCCCACGCGGCGTGGGACGGTCCGCACCGCTGTCCTGCCAGGACCCGGCCGACTTCACCAAGGCGCCCACACAGGCCCCGACCTCGCCCTCGGAGTCGTACAAGCAGGAGCGGATCGCCCGTGCCAAGGCGTATGCCCGAGGCTGCGCCCGCAGCGGCGGTACGGATCTGCGGCATCTCAACTCGCTCAACAACGCACGCGACTTGGAGGTTCTGCGAGCGGCGCTGGGCGAGGAGGAGCTGACGTTCGTGGGGTCCTCCTACGGGACGTACCTCGGCGCGCTGTACGCCGTGCTGTTCCCTGGGCACGTACGGCGCATGGTGCTGGATTCGGTGGTCGATCCGTCGCCGGACAAGATCTGGTACCGCAACAACCTGGAGCAGTCACTGGCCTTCGAGAGCCGCTGGGCCGACTTCCGCGCCTGGGTCGCCCGGCACCACGCCGTCTACGGTCTTGGCAGGACCGCGGCCGAGGTCCAGCACAGCTACGAACTGGCCCGGGCCCGGGTCGCGCATGAACCGGCCGGGGGCAAGGTAGGCCCCGAGCAACTGCGTTCGGCGTTCCTACGGGCCGCCTACTTCGATGACTACTGGCCGCGCCGGGCCGCGGCCCTCGCCAAGTACCTGAAGGGCGACCCGAACGACCTGATCGCCGTGGCCGCGCCGGATCCGGCGGAGGCCCCGGAGGAGGAGAACGGCAACGCCGTCTACACAGCCGTCGAGTGCAACGACGCGCCGTGGCCCACGGACTGGAAGGTCTGGGACCGGGACAACACCGCGCTGGCGCGCCGGGCACCGTTCGAGACCTGGGCCAATGTGTGGATGAACCTGCCGTGTGCCTACTGGCCCGCACCACGGCAGCAGCCGCTGGACCTGCGCACCGCGCCGGGTGTGCTGCCGCCACTGCTGATCCTGGCGGCCGAGCGGGACGCGGCGACGCCGTACACGGGTGCCCTGGAGCTGCACCGGCGGCTCGGCGGCTCGGTGCTGGTCACGGAGCGGGACGCCGGTTCGCACGGCATCGTCGGCGGCGCCAACACCTGCGTCAACGGGCATGTGGACGCGTATCTGCTGGAGGGCCGGACACCGCGGGAGGGCGGGACGCCGGTGGGGGGGGCCGGGAGAGGCCGCCCCCCCCCACACCGCCCCGCGGTGGGTTGGTGCGGGGGCGGGGGGGGGGGGGGGGTGATCGCCGGTCTCGCCCCGGGGGGGTGAGTTGGGGGGAG
>NZ_JBHXFA010000242.1:0-3573 GCF_042724175.1 Streptomyces sp. NPDC127084 | reverse complement strand
TCGCAACTCGTTGTTGGGGGTCACGCTGGGGTGGTCGTTTCACGTCTACCCTAACACGAAGCCGGACCCGGTGTCTTTGGAGCAGCGCGCGGTGGAGCGTGAGCGTACACGCGCTCTGCCGCCCGCTGTCTGATCTTCCGGGTCAATGGGGGTGGGCCGTCCGGCGGAACGACTCACCCCAGGTCATCGGGGCGCCCCGGCTACGACGGGACCGCCCGGGCCATGGGGCGCTCAGGCCAGCCCGGCCACCAGCTCCGCCACGCTCTTTCGCCGCCCGGTGTAGAAGGGGACCTCCTCGCGGACGTGCATCCGGGCCTCGGAGGCACGCAGATGGCGCATCAGGTCGACGATGCGGTACAGCTCGTCGGCCTCGAAGGCGAGGAGCCACTCGTAGTCGCCGAGCGAGAACGAGGCGACCGTGTTGGCGCGCACATCCGGATAACCGCGGGCCATCTTGCCGTGGTCCGCGAGCATCCGGCGACGGTCCTCGTCCGGCAGCAGGTACCAGTCGTACGAGCGCACGAACGGGTACACCGAGACGTAGTTGCGGGGCGTCTCGTCGGCGAGGAACGCCGGGATGTGCGACTTGTTGAACTCGGCGGGGCGGTGCAGGGCCATGTTCGACCACACCGGCTCCAGGGCGCGGCCGAGGCGGGTGCGGCGGAAGAGGTTGTAGGCCTCCTGGAGCTCGTCCGCGGTCTCCGCGTGCCACCAGATCATCAGGTCCGCGTCGGCGCGCAGTCCGGACACGTCGTACGTCCCGCGGACGGTGACGTCCTTGGCGGCGAGCTGGTCGAACAGCTCCTGGACCTCGTCGGCGTATCCGACCCTGTCCTCGGGCAGCACGTCGCGCAGCCGGAAGACTGACCACAGGGTGTAGCGGATGACCTCGTTGAGGTCCTTCGCCTTCTTACCGGCGTTCGGGATCTTTTCGGGCGCACTCATAGGGCTATTCTCGCCCGTCCCGGACAGTGCCCCGCACCAGGGGTGCCGTGGCGATGATCTCTTCCGCGGCACGCCGGCCGCTGCCGACGCAGGCGGGGATGCCCACACCGTCGTACGCAGCCCCGCACACCCGCAGCCCGGGCAGCTTCGCCACCGCGTCCCGGACCCGGGCGACCCGGCCCAGATGGCCGACCGGGTACTGCGGAAGCCCCCCGGTCCAGCGGGTGACCTCGGCGGCCACCGGCCGGGCGGTGAGTCCTGCGGCCTCGCGGAGATCGGCCAGGGAGACGTCCACGAGTTCGGAGTCCTCACGGTGCAGCTGCTCCTCCTCCCCGTAGCGCCCCACGGAGGTGCGCAGCACGAACAAGTCGGGGGCGCGGTCCGCCACCCACCGCCATTTGCGGGCCGAGAAGGTGGAGGCCTTGATCGTGCGGCCGTCCACGGGCGGTACGAGGAAGCCTGAGCCCTCCGGGAGCTGCCCGGCCACGTCGGAGCGGCGGAATGCCAGGGTGATCAGCGCCATCGAGGCGTACTCGACGCCGGCCAGCTCGGCGGCAGCCGCCGGGGACTCCGCGGCGAGCAGCGCGGACGCGGGCCCGGCAGGCGTGGCCAGCACCACCGCGTCAGCCGTGAGCTGCCGCTCGCCGGTGCGGATCAGCCAGTGTTCAGGGGTGCGGGTGAGGCCGAGCACCGGGGTGCCGGTGCGGATCTCGCCGCCCTGTGCGCGGACGGCGTCGGCGACGGCGAGCGGAAGGGTGCCGATGCCGCCGTCGATGCCCATGAAGACGGGGCCCGTCTCCTGCTGCCGGGCAGCGCGCTGCTGGATCGCCCGGACGGCGTCGTGGAGCGAGCCGCCCGCGTCCCGGGCGGCTTCGAAGAGCTGGGGCACTGCGGCGCGCATGGAGATCCGGTACGCGTCTCCCGCGTACACCCCGCCCAGCAGCGGCTCGACCAGCCGGTCGACGACCACACGGCCGAGCCGCTGGGCGACGAACGCGCCGATGGCGACATCGTCGCCGAGGTCGGCGGGTGGCAGCTCGCGCTCGCGCTCGATCCGCGCGAGTCCATCGGCGGAGAGCAGTCCGGTCAGCGCGGCGGCGCTGCCCGGCACGCCCATCACATGGCCCTTGGGCATCGGACGCAGTGCGCCGCGGGTCCATACGGAGGCGGTGGCCGTGGCAGGTGTCTGGAGGCGGTCACCGAGCCCGACGGCCCGGGCGAGGTCCACGGCCTCCGGGCGGCGGGCGAGGATCGACTCGGCGCCGAGGTCGACGGGGGCCCCGGCGATCTCGCCGGCCAAGAGCTTGCCGCCCAGCCTGCCGGTCGCCTCCAGCAGGGTCACCCGGACCCCCGCGGACAGCAGCCGGTGGGCGGCGGAGAGCCCGGCGATCCCGCCGCCGACGACCACGACATGACCCGGCTGCCCCACTGGCGCGCCCGGGCTCGTGCCCGTATCCGTGTCGGCGTTCATGTGCCCACTCTCTCAAACGACCTGCCGGGGACCGTAACGAGTCCTGACCGTGACCGCTTCGGGACCGTGGAACGGCAACCCGCTCCCCCACCCGGCACGTCGAACTGTCGGCAAACACCACCACCTTGGGGGATGACATGCGTATACGGCGTCATATGTTCGCGGCGGCGCTGCTGACCGCCTCGCTCGCGCTTGCGGGCTGCGGTGCGTCCGGCGACTCGTCGGGCGACGCGAAGTCAGCGGCGAAACCGGACGTGGCCGAGGCGGCGACCGGACGCGGCCCGGCGGCCGGCTCCGGATATGCCGCGGCCTCACCGGCTCCGGGCGCGCAGCGGGACGGGACGGCCAACAAGCCCGTGACGGCGGGGACCCACGTCATCCGCACCGCCGAGCTGTCGGTGGAGGTGAAGGACGCGACCAAGGCGCTGGCGCGGATCCGCACCACCGTCGAGACCGCGGGTGGCCATGTGGCGGACGAGACCACCGAACGTGTCGATGACACCCGTGTGACGTCCCGCATCGTGCTGCGTGTCCCTCAGGACCGGTACGCCTCGCTGCTCACGGACCTGGAAGGTTCGGGGAAGCTGCTCTCACGCAAGGCGGACGCGAAGGACGTCACCGACCAGGTGGTCGATGTGGAGAGCCGGATCGCCACCCAGCGGGCGAGCGTCGCCCGGGTGCGGGCACTGATGGACCGGGCGGAGAAGCTGGCCGACGTGGTCACGCTGGAGGGCGAGCTGAGCAACCGTCAGTCCGAGCTGGAGTCCCTGCTGGCCCAGCAGGCGTCGCTGAAGGACCGTACCTCGATGGCGACGATCACCGTATCGCTGTCCGAGCCGTACGACGCCGAGCCCGTCGCCGAGGACGACCCCGGTCTCCTGGACGCGCTGAAGGGCGGCTGGGAGGCGCTGGCGGCGACGGTCCACTGGATCGGGCTCGTCCTCGGCGCCGTGGCGCCGTTCGCGGCCGTGATCGCGGTGCTGTACGCGGTGTGGCGCTGGCTGGTCCGGCCGCTGCGGCAGCGGCGCCGTTCCGGTACGGCGACCGCTACCGCTCCCGCTGCCACGCCCGATCTGCCCCAGCAGCCCGAGCACGCCGAACGGGACTGAACGGACGACCGCCCGTAGCGTGTTGCCATGGAACGACTGGTGGTCATC
>NZ_JBHXFA010000241.1:0-7335 GCF_042724175.1 Streptomyces sp. NPDC127084 | reverse complement strand
GGGGGGGGGGGGGGGGTGGGGCGCGCGCCCCCCCCCCCCCGGGGGCCCGCTGTCGTGTGCGGGCTCATGGAGCGCTGTTCCGACTCACCCGTCTGCCCTTTCAACGTGCCGTCCCGCGGAAGATCCGTAAGCCTGGGACCCAGCACCGGACAGGGACATGTCCCGTCTCCCGTACGGCGTAGGCCGCGCCGATCCACGGCCCGAGGAGGCGTCATGTCGCAGGACTTCGGCAGGACCCGCTGGAAGCGCTTCGCCGTGGTGCTCGCCGCCTCGGTGGCTGCCGCGTCGGCGGTGGGAGTCGGAATGGCGCAGGGAGCCCTGGCCGCCTCCTTCCTGATCTCGGGCCGCACGTTCCAGATCAGCGCGGACACGATGACGGTCCGGGGCCTGAGTATCTACGGGATGGTCGACGTCACCAGGGAGGGCACCGCCGTGCCGGTGACCGTCAACGGATTCCGGCGAGCGGAGATCAGCGGTCTGTGCCAGTCCGTGGTGGTTCCCATTCCCGTCCTCGGCCCTTACACCCTGCGGCTGACCGGCGGCGACGAGCAGCGGGCCGAGGCGAGGAACATGTTCATCGACGCGAAGGCACTGGACGTCGGCCAGGCGGACTTCACGGACATCGACATGGGTGTGGCCGCGGGTGCCATCACCAAAGGGCCGGTCAGTCCGGGCGACAGGCAGTCGCGGTACTTCGACCCGGACGGCGTGGCCCAGCAGGCCGACGCCGCTCGGCTGACGGACGTGGAAGTGACCGCCGTCGCGGTGAGCGCGGCCACGCTGAACGTCCCCGATCTGAGCGTGCGGCTCACGGAAGGCAGCAACGAGTGCTTCTGAACCCCGGATTCTCCCTGACAGCAGGACGCGAGCACCTGCGGACCCTGAGCCACCGCTTCAGGGCATGGCGCGGCAGTCGGCCCTTCTGGGCGGGTCTGTTCACCCTGGTGGCGGGCATGCCCATTCTGTACCTCCCGTATGTGCGGCTGAGCCTCGCGGGTATCCCGCTCGCCCTGTCCACGACGGCGGGTGCGGGTGCCCTGCTCACGGGTGTCCTCCTCATCGCTCTCGGCGTCAGCATGTGGGTGCGACCCGAGACCCGGGTGTTCGCGGGGATCGCCGCCCTGCTCCTGTCGCTGGTGTCCCTCCCGCTCGCCAACTTCGGTGGACTCTTCGTCGGCCTGTTCGCGGGCCTGATCGGCGGCTCGCTCGCCTGCGCCTGGGCGAAACCCGTATAGGCGGGAAAGCCGGACGCCGAGGTCTGAGGCCGCGACACGTATACACGACGCCGGGGCAGCGGCGCCGACGGTGCGTCAGCCGCGTGTACGCCGCCGGTGACTGGCGTCGCACCAGGGGTAGCGGCCGCTCCTGCGGCACATGCAGAGGGCGACGCAGAAGCGGTCCGACGCCACGGTGCTGCCGTCCTGGAGGACGACCTCGACAGGCCCCTCGATGAGCAGGGGGCCGTCCACCGGGAGAGTGACGCGGCACCGCGCCGGGATTCGGCGGGGCCGGTCAGCGGGTTCTTTCGGCACGGATCACCACCAACTCCTCCGTCTGGGCCCCGGGAGCGATCAGCCCGCGACCGCGCAGCCAGGAGCGCCGGGACCGCATCACGGGTCCGAAGGGCAATCGGTGCCGCTCCGTCACCTGAGCGGTCAGCCCGGCCGCCCGCAGCCGCGTCAGGGTCGATTCCACCCCGCTCAGCGCGGAGTGCACGACGAGAAGCACGCCACCGGGCGCCAGCAGGCGGGGCACGTCACGGCAGATGCGGTCGATGACGGCACGGCCGTCCCGGCCGGCGTCCCAGGCACGCGCGGGACCGCTGCTCGGCAAGGCGTGAGCCGGACTGGGTAGGTACGGCGGGTTCGCCACCACCAGGTCGAAGCTGTGTCCCGCCACCGGCGAGGTCAGGTCACCGCGGAGCACCCGCATGGGTGTCCGGGCCAGCAGGGCGTTGAGACGGGCGCTCCAGACGGCGGGGCGGCAGTTGTCCACGGCGGTGACTCGCGCCCCGCGCATCGCCGCCGTCAGGGCGAGCACCCCCGTGCCCGTGCCGACGTCCAGCACCCGAGCCCCCTCCGGCAGCCTTTCGCGGCGCAGTGCGCCGCCCAGTATGGCCGTGTCACCGCGCGGGATGTACACGCCCGGCAGGGCGATGAGCGTCATAGCGGTCCCGTCCCGGGGCGAAGTGAGGACTGTCCGCCGCCCCACATGCGCAGGACGTGTGCCGCGAGGAGGTCTTCCAGATGGACGGTGGCGTCGATACCGAAGGCGACATCGGCTTCAAGCTCGGGTTCCTCCTCCAGGAGGCCGCCTATCACCTCGTGCCGGACGACCTGCTCGTGGACGGCGTCGGCCTCGACGTGCTCGCTGTAGAAGAACTCCGCGGCAGGGCCCGCTCCCGTCCTGCGCATGGCGTCCACCATGCGGCGGGACCCGGGCGAGGAGGTGATCTCGACCGTGGCGAAATGGCCGACCAGACAGCCCCGCAGCGCGCGGTGCAGCCCGAACAGCGACATCAGATTGACCGTGGCCAGGGCCTGGGCGGGGGCGGCGTCGAGATAGCGGCCATAGGAGGTGTCGAGACCCAGGTCGGTCATGAGGTCGGCGAACAGCCGCGCGTGCACGCGCTCGGCCCGTCCGCCGCCGAACTCGTCGAACTCCACGGCCGCCATGCCGGCCTTGGCGCGACCCTGGAGCCGTGGCAGCACCCAGGCGTGGGGATCGGCCTCCTTCAGGTGGTAGAGCGACCGCAGCGCCGCGTACTCCCTGAGCTGCCACAGTTCGCCCTCGTCCTTCAGGTGGTGCGACACGCCGGTACCGTGTGCCGGTTCGACCAGCAGCGCTTCGAGTGCCTCCGGCAACGCCGTGTGGCGCGTGGCGTCACGGCGCAGCGCGCTGAGGAAGTGCGTCTCCAGCGTGCGGCGCAGACGGATCAGCGGAGCGTCCCACTCCAGGGCCGCGTCCACCCCGCCGAATCCCCGGTAGTGCAGCTCGTAGCACGTGTAGAGGGCCAACTGGAGATCATCACCGTACGGGTCGGCGGCCGTCGCCTGGTCCTCGGGCAGCGGGCGACGCGAGGCGAGATAGCCGACGACCGCCGCCGACAGCGGCCCGCGTGCCTGCGGCAGCGACGGCGCTCTCCGGATGGTCGCTCTTTCCGTCATGCCTCGCGTGTACCCGCATATGCCGCAAGCACCGTCCGGGCCCCTCCTGAACTCCACAGGCCCCCGCCGCCTATCCGGGCTGTATCCGCGGTGCGGCGCGCCGTGACCTGGCGCTCCAGGCTGATCTGCGGGATGCGAAAGACGTATTGTCCGGTTATGGGTGATATCTCGGCGCGGTGTCGCGACAGGCCGCTACCCGGACCGGCGGGCCCTGCCCGCAGGCGTGACCGCGCGGTACGCCGACGTGAGGCCAGGTGACCGCATGCCCTCCGCCACCGGCCCATCGGCGACCGGCCCCGCCGCTCCCGCCGCCGCTTCCCGCCCGGGCTCCCACCCCGGTCCGGAGGTACTCGACGCCGTCCTGGCCGAAGCCGTACGAGGCAGCAACGCCTCGGTCGGGCTTGTGTACGTGCTGCCGCAGGGGGAGAGGGTGCTGCGACTCGCGGTCGTGTCGGGCGCCGTACCGCAGCTCACCGCTCCCTGGACCCGCGTACCCGTGGACGCTCCCGTCCCGGTTTCGGACGCGATCCAGGAGCGCCGCCTCGTCTGGCTGGCGAGCCAGGAAGAGGTGGCACGCCGCTACCCGCGGCTCGGGATCGTCCTGCCCTACGACTTCATGCTGGCTGCAGCTCCATTCACCCATGGCGACCACGATGTGTGGGGCGGCCTGGTGCTGCTGTGGCCCACCTGGCACCCGCCCACTCTCACTCCGCGGGAGCGTGAGGCGATCACCGCGGCCTGTCGCCGAGCAGGAGACCTCCTGGGGCAGGCCGCCGACCGGGGCGAGACCCTGCCCGTCTGGGACGAGCCCCGTGTACTGCTGCCACCGCGTGCGTACGAACCTGACCCCGACGAGGCAAGGGCCGCGCTCGACTTCGCCGAACGCATCCCGATCGGATGCTGCGCTCTGGACATGGACGGCCGGATCACTTTCATCAACACCGTGGCGACCGAACTGGTGGGTGCGGGGGCCGCCGCATTGCGCGGCGCCCGGCCGTGGGAAGCGCTGCTGTGGATGAACGATCCCGTCTTCGAAGACCACTACCGGGCGGCCGTGGTAAGCCGCCGATCGACGTCCTTCACGGCGCTACGGCCACCGGATTGCTGGCTGGCCTTCCAGCTGTATCCCGACGACCGCGGCATCAGTGTCCAGATCACCCCGCTCACCGGCGGTTCGACCCAGCCGACCGCACCGTCACCACCCCCGCAGTCCTCAGCCGAGCCCGGCGGGGCGAGCGCGCTGTACCACCTGACGCATCTGGCCGCGGCCCTCACGGAGACGGCGAGTGTCAACGACGTCGTGGAGGCCGTCGCCGACCAGCTCGTGCCGGCCTTCGGGCCCCGTGGCTTGGCGTTGATGGCGGTGGAGGACGGCCGGCTGCGGATCGTCGGCCATCGCGGCTACAGCAACGCGTTCATCTGCCGCTACGACGGTATGCCCCTGACCGCCGACACCCCGAACGTGCGCACCCTGACCACCGGCGTCGCGCACTTCTTCGGTTCCTACGACGACCTCAAACGCGCCCATCCCGGCGCCGAGCGGTACGACGACAGGAATGCCTGGGCCTTCCTCCCCCTGATCGCCTCCGGTCGTCCCGTGGGCTCGCTCGTCCTCACCTACGACCAGAGCCGGCCCTTCCCTCCCGCGGAGCGAGCCGTGCTGACCTCCCTGGCCGGACTCATCGCACAGGCCCTGGACCGTGCCCGTCTCTACGACACGACGCACCAACTGGCCCGCACGCTCCAGACCGCACTCCTCCCGCACGTTCTGCCCGACATCCCCGGACTGGATGTCGCCGCCCGCTATCTGCCGGCCGGCCACGGTGTCGAGATCGGCGGAGACTTCTACGACCTCATCCGCTGCGACCCCAGCGGCGCAGCTGCCGCGATCGGCGACGTCCAGGGCCACAACATCCAGGCAGCCGCGCTCATGGGCCAGATCCGGACCGCCGTGCACAGCCACGCCACCGCCGGCACGCCCCCCGCCCACGTACTCGCCCGCACCAACCGACTGCTCATCGACCTCGAGCCCGGTCTGTTCACCAGTTGCCTGTTCGCCTGCCTCGACCTCGCCCGACACCAGGCCAGGATCGCCACCGCCGGCCACCCCCCACCGCTGCTGCTGCACCCCGACGGCGGGGCGGAGGTCGTCCAGCTGTCACCTGGCCTGCTACTCGGGATCGATCCGGATGCCCGTTACCCCGTCACGGAGATCCCCCTGCCCCCGGGTGCGGTGCTCGCCCTCTATACCGACGGGCTCGTGGAAACCCCCGGTACCGACTTCGACGCCGCTGTCGCTTCGCTGCTCACCTGCCTCACGCGGAACCGGCACCGCCCCACCGACGAACTGGCCGACCTCCTCATCGACCACGCCACCGCGCACACCCCGCGCACGGACGACATCGCCCTGCTTCTCGTCCGCCGCACGCAAGAGGGCCTGCCAAGCGTTCCGGTCAGGCGGGATGACCCGGTGGGAGGCCTTGGACATCACTGAAGGAGAGCAGCGGAGAACGCCCGGCCACAGCGGCCGACGCATCCACGGGCGACAGCAGGAACCCCGTGTGGTCGCCCCCGTCGAATCGACTCACGATCCCGCCGATGAACCAGGTGCGGATGCGGTCAAGGATCGGGAGGCCGGTGCCGTGGCGATGCCAGGCCACCCGCTCGAACTTGTCCACGTCGTCACCCGTGAGCGAGCCGAACAGTTCAGCGAGGTCCCGGTCGCGCCCATCGAGCACGTGTACGCCGAGGTGGGAAGCCTCACATGCCACTCCGTGCGTGTGATTCGCCTTGGACACCCACACGACGAACCGCGGGGGAGCGATCGAGCATTGGGAGGCGAACCCCACCAGGCAGCCCGAATGCCGTTTCCCGGCAGCGGCAGTCACCACATAGAGCGGATAGTCGAGGACATCGGTGAACGCGTCGAACTCCACACGCCCAACGTACCGAGGCCCGGGACGACCCTCACTCAGCAACTTCCAGTGACGGCGGCATCACCCGTTGTTCGCAGGGTAGACGGCGGAACATGATGTCGTTACCGATGCATGAGGTCCTGGCCGCTGCCGATGCCGCTGCCGCCCCCGGATGGCTGCACGTGGCGGTGATGGTGCTGGCGGTCCTGATACTTCTCTACAACCTGGCCCGGCGCAGCAGCTGATTCATGGGACGCCGTCCGCGCCGCGCCGCTTCAGCGGCCGGACAGCAGGTCCTTGGAGCACCTCTCCGTCGACTCCGAAGCGGGAGCCGTGGCAGGGGCACTCCCACGCGCACTCCGCCTCGTTGAAGTGGACGACGCACCCCAGGTGCGTGCAGCGTGCGGACACCCTGTGAAGGGCCCCGGCTGCGTCCCGGTGAACCGCCATCAGCCCGCCGCCTCGGCCACTCAGCACCGCCCCCTGACCTGGACAGATGTCCTCCACCGAGTGGGGCCGACCCCCCGGCAAGCGGTCTACGACGAGGCGGCGAGCCGTCCTCGCGCCGAGCCGGAGCACCGCCGGCCCTTCCGCCAGCGGACGGAAGCGGACGGGGTCGTACAGGTCGGCCCAGGACGAACCGTTTCCCGCGACGAGACGGGTGAGCAGTCGCGCGCCCATCATGCCGCCGCTCAGTCCCCATCCGCCGAACCCCGTCGCCACGTACGTGTGGCGCGCTCGCGGGTGGAGCCGGCCCATGGGGCACGTGATCGGTCGAGAACGCGTCCTGGGTGGCCCAGCGGCGGGTGGGGACGAAGCCGTCGAAACGGCTGCCGGCCCAGTCCATCAGGATCCGGAAGTGCCGGGCCGCACCCGGATCGTCCGGGTCCCCCGGAGTGAACTTCTCACCCGTGACGATCAGCATGCGGCCCTGCCCATTGTGCGGGGCGGTGCGGACCGACCGCGTGTTCTCCTCCTCGGTGAGGAACATACCCTCGGGCACGGGGCCCTCCTGAGGGAGCGGACCCGCGATCACGACCTCCCGCCCGGCCTTCGGCAGGCCGCCGCGAACCGCCGCGGATGCCCGCTGCACAGGAACGCGACGCAGACTGTCTTCGGCGAGGGCGACACCACGGCACGGCTGGTGCTTCTCGGCGAGCAGCCGTTTCATTGCGGGTCGCGTTACGCGCGCAAAGGTCCGATACCCCGGGCTCCCGGGGCCACTGCGGGGAGGTCCCTCACCCGTGTTCGGG
>NZ_JBHXFA010000240.1:4019-7381 GCF_042724175.1 Streptomyces sp. NPDC127084 | reverse complement strand
TGGTGGTGTGTCGTGTGTGTTTGTGTGTGTCAGCCCGGAAGGCGCGTGTGGGGGGGGGGGGGGTGGTCGGGGGGGCGGGGGGGGGGGTGTGCCCCCCCCCCGGGCCCGGGGTTGGGAATGGTGCGGAGCCGACTCCGCACGATGCCGTGGTTACGGTCGAGATGGATCGGCCGCTATCAGTTGCAGGTGGTGATGCTCAGGCTGCTGTCACCGCAGAGCAGCAGGCTCGCGCGGCTGCCGCCGCCGCCACCCCCGAACTCCTCGGCGTGCTCGTCCTTGGCGGTCTCCATCGTCTGAAGGTCGAGAAGAGACATGATCGTCTGCCTTTCGTTCGTCATACGGGGACGGTTGGTGTTGCCATGACCCCTGTGCGCACGCGCTCAGGAGCCGTCTTGGGGGCCGCGCCAGCGGCCGGTGGGGGGCGGCGGCAGGAAGGGCAGCCGGACCGGTGCGTCGTGGAGCGCCGCACCCAGCGCCAGCAGGCATCCAGCCGTGCCGGTGGCGAGGTCCATGGACAGCCGCATCATCTGCTCGCCGGGGAAGGCGAGATGGCCCTCGAAGGGGACCGCGTGCCAGGCCAGCACACCGATCTGCCGGGCGATGTCGTCGGGTGAGACGCCCGTGATGGTGTCGGTACGAGCACCGGTGGCGGTGCCAGTACCGGGACCCTTGCCGGTCGCTGCCGTACGGCTCAGGTGCAGCACCATCCCGGCCGCGCCGCGGAACAAGCCCGGCTGGGCGTAGAACTTCGCCTGCGCGGCCTGCACGATCTCCTGCCGTGCCCGGGTGAAGCGCTCGTCGTCGCCATGGGCGAGCCAGTCGTCCAGCACCATCCCGATGCCCACGCTGCCCGCGCCGAGATACGGCATGGTGCGCCAGCCCTCGTCCACCTGCAACGCCCCGCCGGCACCCCGGACACAGCGGTCGAGGTCGCGGTTCAGCGCATCGGCGGCGACGGCGAGCAGGGCGGGGTCGCCGGTGCGTTCGTACAGCCGCAGCTGGAGCAGGGCGGCGCCACTCCCCCCGTACAGCAGCCCGGCGCGCTGGGCCGCCTTGCCCGTGGCCGTGCTCTCCGCCACGAGACGGCCGCAGCGCAGCGCGGCGTCGAGCAGCGAGCTGTCGCCGGTGGACGCTCCCAGGGCGTCCAGCGCGAGCCCGACTCCGGCGAGTCCGCTGTGCAGATCGGGTGCCATACCGGTCCAGTCCTGGGCCCTGATGACATCCACGAGTTCCAGCGCCGTCGCGGTGTGCCCCAGTCGGTCCAGGGTCCAGGCGATGCCGGCGAGTCCGTCGTAGAAGCCGAGCGGGGTGCCGGGGGCCGGTTTGCGTATCGCACGCAGCAGCCACTCCTCGGCCTCGGGCCATGGGCCGCAACCGGTCTCCGCGAGGGCGTAGAGCACTCCCGCCGCCCCGTGGGCGAAGCAGGCGCCGCCCGCAGGGGACGCGAACTGGGCTATGTCTCCCGGGAAGCAGCGGTCGTGGCGTTCGAAGGTGGCGGAGGCGCGGATGGCCGCGGCCATCGAGTCACGGCTGTACGGCCAGTCGCCCGGCTCGACGGGCAGATAGCGGGGAGGTGACGGGGCATGGGTGGCCGGAGCCCGGGTGTCCGGGACCGGACGCCCTCGGGTGATCTCCGCGACCGCCTCCTCGAGGAAGCCCCGGTCCACCGGGAAGTGCTCGGCCACGACGTCCGCCAGGTGCGCCGCCTTGCCCCGGTCCACCGCCAGCAGGCTGGTCAGCGGCAGGAACAGGGCGATCCTCAGACAGGCGAGCGCATAGCGGTCGACATCGGCGCCCCGGCGGTCGGCCGGCGCCACGAAGCCCGGGTTGGCGATGACCTGTCTGCGTGCCTCCGCGATACCGGCCGCCGCCTCGAAGTCCAGCAGGACCACGGACGATTCGTCGTCGGAGACCATGATGTTGAACAGATGCAGATCGTTGAAGGCCACGCCCCGGGCGTGCACCGCATCGATGGCTTCCGTCACCAGGCCGTGGACACGGAGCGCCCAGGCCGTGTAGTCGGCGAGTGCCTCGGCGGACGGATCCTGTTCGATCAGCGGGTGCCGCCGGGCGAAGAAGCTGTTGAGCGGGCGCCCCTCGATGAACTCCAGTACCAGGAAGCTGTGGTCGCCCAGCGTGAACCAGTCGAGCACCTCGGGCGTGCAGTCCAGCCCCGCGAGCTGCTCCAGCGCGTGTCTCTCGCGCTCAAGCCGGGTCACGGCGTCGGCTCCGTCGGCGGCCAGTCCGGCATGAGGCCGTGCTTCCTTGAGGACGACTCTGCGTCCGGTGCGCTGGTCCCGCGCGGCGTAGACGCCCCCGCCGTTGGAGAAGTGCAGCGCCCGCTCGATGGTGTACGGGATAGCGGTCGTGCTGGTCGCGGAGCGTGCGGCGAGATGCGGCCGGAGGAACTCGGGGAGGGGCACCCAAGGCGGCAGGTGGAACGCGGGCTCTCTGCGGTCCGGTACGAGCCGGCCTTCGGCGTCCTCGACCGCGGGGCGCAGTTCACCCTGCTCGTCGCGGCAGTGCCGTTCGGTGAAGCTGCCGTACCGCAGGTACACGGGCCCGCTGCCCCAGCGCAGATCACTGAGGATGTACGGTCCGGGTTCACCGGCGAGCAGTGCGTCGAGGTCCTCGGCGATGGTGCGGCACTGCGCGTCGTCCACGGGGTACACAGTGATGAACTTGCCGCTGCCGGCACGGTCGGCGTACTTGGCGTTGCGGGTGTGCAGCAGGTAGCGGCTCGGCATGAACTTGAAGGCGATGTCCCTGGGGACGCAGTAGTCCCAGACCTGGGCGAGCACCTTCTCGGCGTTGTCGAGGCAGGCGGAGACATGGATCTTCCAGCCCTGCGCGGGGAGTTGGGTGGCCAGGGGCCGGAAGGCAAGCCAGTCACCGGACTGGTGCCGCTGCCAGCCCGCAGGCGCCGCGCGCCGCGCCGCCTCGTACGGTCGGCCGATTCCACCGATTCCGCCGGTCTGCTCGGTTCCGCCGGTCCGGCCGGAGCGGTCGCAGTCCGCCGCGCCGCCTGCACTGCTCGCGCCGTTCGCTGCGATGGCGGTGAGCCGGTGCGGGGCATCATAGAAACGCCGGTCGGCGTCGCAGAAGACCGCGTACCCCTTGTTCATCTCGCTCCTTCGGCCCGGTGGACTGCAATAAAACTGTCATGGGCCGAAGGGCGTCGACAGTCACAGCTGTCATCAAGCACCTGTGAGGAACGCATGAGTAGCTTCCGGGGGCCGTAGAAGGATTCGAAGCCGGCTCGAAAGGGCCCGAAAAGGCCCCGGAACAGAGCCGGGGGGGGGGGGGTGAGGGGGCGGGTGCGGGGAGTGGGCGGTAGCGCGCTCGCTCTCCGCGACGTGCGT
>NZ_JBHXFA010000240.1:0-4009 GCF_042724175.1 Streptomyces sp. NPDC127084 | reverse complement strand
ACTGTCTCTGCTTGGGGGGCTCTTTTATCTTTTCTCCCCGGCACCTACGGGCCCACAACCGCCCCGTCAACCGCGCGGGGGGGGTCTCCCCCCCGCACCCCCCCCGCTCCCGCTTCCCCGAGATTCACCGTTGTCAGTACGTCATTGGCCTCCTCGGCTCTGCTCGCTCTCTCCGGTCTACCCGGCGTCTGTGACGCCTCTGCTCTCTCCGATGTCTCCGGTGATCCGCAGCGACTGAAGGTTCTGCCTATAGGGGGCTCCTTCCTTCTCGCTTCTTCCGGCTCTTCCGGCTCTTCCGGTGCTTCGCTCGTTCCCGGTGCTTCTCCGGTATGGATCAAGTGCCCCCCACAGATAAGGACAAACCTCCTCTTATCGGGTGATGCATAGAGGTCATGGACTCCCTCGCGCCAACGCGCGTCACGCAGGACACTTGAGATCACCAGCGGAATCTTTCGGAGGGGGACCCATATGCGGGACAGCCATCGAGCGGAAGCCGAGCGGCTGTTGATACGCGCGGTCGACGAGGAGGTACGCCGCTCGGGTGGGCGCGCCGACTCCGCCGCGCTGCTGGCACGCGGGCGGACGGCGCTGGAGACGATGGTGGCGGAAGCGGCGCGGGAGGAGTACGCCGCGTACGCGCGCGCCGTCGAAGCGGCCGAGGCGAGCCGGCAGCCCCTGTCGGCGGGGTTCCGGCGGCGGAACGTCTCGACACCCTTGCTGGTCACCGCCGTTGGGTCGGTCGCGGCCATCGGAGCGGACATGGCACTCGGCACAACCACGGGCACGGCCGTCGGTGCCGGGGCCATCGTCGCCGTCGCCGGTGCCGCCACGACCGTGGCCAAGGTGACCGCGTCGCACTGGCCCGCCGCACATCGCAGGGCCGGGGCGCTGGCGCAGCCGGGCGGGGTGGAACAGCTGCGGCTGGCGTGGCTGACGGCGCTGGAGGTACGGGGCATCCGCCCGTTCATCGACCAGCAGCGGCTACTGACGGCTGCCGCGGCCCGGCAGGGCTCCCGGCGGGACACCCCCAGCGCGAACAGGGCGACGAGGACGGCACCGGTCCCGGGCGCGGGCATGGGCGCGTCCACCGGCACAACCTCCGGTGCGGCCAAGTCCAGCGGGCCGGTTCTGCGCGGCAGCGACCGCAGCCAGGCGGCCCGCAGACGCAGTGTGCTGGAGCAGTCCTTCGGGCACCTGCCCGCCCCGGACGGGCCGTTCGCGGGACGCCGCGAGGCGATCACACGGATCGCCCAGTGGGTGCACGCCGCACGCGCCGCCACGGAGACGAAACCGACGGTCGTCGTCCTGCACGGCGAACCGGGCTCGGGCCGCACCACCCTCGCGGTGCGCGCCGCGCATGAGCTGAAGGACCAGTTCCGCGGCGCCTGCGTGGTCGACCTGCGCGGTGACTCGGCCGGCTCCGAACAGCCACTGCCCACCCGCGACGCGCTACTGCACCTGCTGAACCGGCTCGGTGCCCCGCGCGAGCAGCTGTTGTTCCGGGAGCGGTCGTCGTCTCCCGAGCAGCAGGTGCGGCGGCTGAGCGAGCTGTACCACCAGCATCTGACGGGCCTTCCGGTCACTGTCATCCTGGACGACGCGAGCGACGCCGCCCAGATCCGTACGCTGATTCCGGAGCGCTCGGACTCGCTCGTGCTGGTGACGTCCCGTCGGCCACTGGAGCCGTCCGCGCTCGGCACCGGGGACGACGGGAACGGCGAGAGCACGGCCTGGGTGCACCATCTGGCGGTGGAGCCCCTGGACGGGGCGGGGGCCGAGGAGCTGCTGGCATGGGCCGCCGGAAAACCGCAGGAGGGACCGGGAGGGGCGGAGGCGGAAAGGCAGCGGGCCCAGGACGAGCCGTACGACTCCCAGTCCTGCGATTCCGTACGTGAGTCGTGCGGCGGACTGCCGCTCGCGCTGCGTACGGCCGGATCCTCACTGGGGACGCGCTCGATGCGGGACCTGGCAGCCGCGCTGTCCGCGTACGGCGGACCGTCGGGCCCCGTCGAGCGGGCGCTGTGGCTGCGCTACACAGACCAGGGCGAGCAGGCCCGCCGGCTGCTGCGCAGGCTGTCGCTGGCGGGGCGTACCTCGCTCGGCGCGGCGGCAGCCGCGGCCCTGCTGGGCACGGACGAGGCGGAGGGTCAGCGGCAGCTTTCGGTGCTTGCCAGGGCCGGCCTGCTGGACCATGTGCGCGGGGAGCGCTACCGGTTGCACGACGCGGTCCGGGCCTTCGCCCACGCCCGTCTGCTGGACGAGGAGGAGCTGCCGGAGCGCACCGCCGCACAGGAACGCCTGATCATCGGCTACGCCGAGCTCGCGGACTCGGTGATCCGGCTGGTCGACGGCAAGACCTCGACCCGCGCCGACCACTTCGACGGCCATGGCTTCTCCTCGCTGGAGGCGGCGCTGCGCTGGCTGGACGACGAGTCCAGCTTCATCACGGCGGCGCTGCGGCACGCGGAGGGAATCGACCAGCAGGCCGTGCTGAACCTGCTCGGCGCGCTGTGCGACTACTGCCTGCTGCGGGGCGACCTGTACCGCCTCGGCGAGATCAGCGAACTGACCCAGGCGGTCGACCAGGGCCTGCTGATCCGCTCGGTCCAGTGGCGTACGGGCATCGCCGCGCGCCAGCTCGGCGAGCTGGACAAGGCCCGCACCACCCTGACCTCGGTGGTGGAGCTCTACCGCGAGGCGCACCATGACGCCGGCGCCGCCAGGGCCCTGTGCTCCCTCGGTATCACCCTGCACCACCAGGGCAACCTCGCCGAGGCCGCGGCGAAGCTGCGCGAGGCGCTCGAACTCCAGGCGTCCGACGCCCTGGCCGCCGACCGCGCCTGGACGCTGCACGCACTCGCCGCGGTGGAACGGGACCGGGCGAACCTCGCGGAGGCGCTGACCCTGCTCTCCACCGCGCTGACGCTGCACCGGGGTGGCGAATCCCTGCACGGCGAGGCCTGGACCCACTACCAGCTGGGACAGGTGTGCCTGCGGATGGGCGACGCACCGCGGGCAGAGTCGGAGCTGCGGGAGGCCCTCGGGCTCTACGGCCGCACCCAGGACGACCGCGGCGAGGCCTGGGCGCTGACCCAGCTCGCCCGCGCCCGACTGGTGGACGGTGATCCGGCGCCCGCCGTCGAGCAGTTGCGGCAGGCGGTGTCCCGGCACCGCGACAACGAGGACGCGCGCGGCGAGGCCTGGACGCTTTACTACCTGGGCCAGTCACTGGAGGAGCAGGGCGACCGCGACCAGGCGGTACGCGAGCTGGAACGGGCCCGCACGATGTTCTCGCGGATGCGCGACGTGTACGGGCTGGCCTGCGCCCGCCACCACTCCGGCCGCGCCACCCGCGACCAGCGCGCCGCGCGGACGGGCAACCTCCGCAACTCCGGTTTCGCCCGCCAGCTCCTGGTGGACGCGCGCGCCGACTTCCGCCGTATCGGCGTGGCTCACGGGGAGGCGTGGACCTGCCTCGAACTGGCCGTCATCGACGCCGGCAACGACCGCCCGGCCCAGGCCCTCGGCCTGTGCGACGAGGCGATCACCCTGTTCACCTCATACGGCGACCGCCGCGGCGACGCCTGGGCACGCTTCCTTCGCTGCACGCTCCTCCCGTACGCCTCGGCGGGCGGCGTCGAGGTCGGCACGGTCGTCGCCCAGGAGGAGCTGTCCACCCTTCGCACCGAGCTCCGTACCGAGCCTCGCCCGAGCGGCGACCCGAAACTGGAGGACTTCGCGGAGGCCTTCACGCTGGTCCTGGAGCGTGGGGTCCGGCTGGAGGAGGGGTGGCAGGCCTGGACCCTGGGCATGGTGCCGGACCGGCATGCCCGGGAGGTGATGGGCGTACCCACGGGCTGATCCCCGCGACGCACCCCGGCGCATGCCCGAGCGCCGCCCCCCCCCCGGGGGGGGGGGGGGCGGGCTGCCCCCCCCCCCCCCCGGCCGCCCCGCCGGGGGGGGGGGGGGGGGGCTCCGCTGTGTTGGGGCCCCCCTCCGCGCGCGCCCC
>NZ_JBHXFA010000239.1:0-7413 GCF_042724175.1 Streptomyces sp. NPDC127084 | reverse complement strand
GACGGAGCCACCAGCGTGGCATGATCACACCAGCTGACCTCTGGACGTGAGGTCGTACGCACCTCTGCATGTCAGGTCGTACGCAGACACCGGGCAGTCAAGGACCTCACCCGCGATGACGACGTCGCGGTCCAAGTGACTGCCTCCCTGCTTTCCCGGCCCGAGACCGCGTCGAGCATGCCAGCCGCCGAGCGGGTCAGGGTGATGAAGGAACTCACCCGCGATGACGAGGTGGCCACCTCGGTCACCTCCGAGCTGCTGCAACGTCCCCGGGTCGCCCGGCAGACGATGCGCAACGACGATGTCCGATTCACTGTCAACCGGGCCCAGTTCGACAACTCCGAACAGGCCCGCGAGCAGATCCGCGAGCGCATGCCCGCGGTCCGCAAGATCGAGCACACGATGGAATACCTCGACCTGGTCGGCTCCGCGCATCAGTATGCCGCCACCCTGGGCCGGCTTGTTCCCCGCATGCGGGACCAAGAGTTCAGCGACGACGAGCGCGAGACGATCCGCCGTTCCATCGCGAAGGTCCGAGGCGCCGCCGACTGGCTGGAGGCCGCGCTCGAGACGGGCACCTTCACCCTGGACGAGCAGCTCGCCCAGCTCCTCAAGGGCGAGTGAACCGGTGGCCCGCTGCCCCCGCGGCGCAGGTCAGGTCCGGCCGCTGTCCGAGCACTACGGCGACCTGGTCCGCGTCGCGCTCATGGAAGCCAGACCCGCAGGCTTGCAGACCAAGCAGCTGGTTGCCGCCACACGCCTCTCCCCGTCCCAGGTCGCCCGCGGGGTCCGTCACCTGCGGGACGTCGGGGCATCCGAACACCTCACCCCGATCATCTGGCGCCGCAAGGACGGCTACCTCTTCTCCGAGGAACCCGCCGACTGGATCGAATACGAGAAGAAGCAGTTCCGCCTCGTCCTGGGCCGACTCACCCGGTTGATCACGGGGACGCTCGACACGCACCTGCAACGCCACCCCGACGACGAATGGGCCCAGCTCGCATCCGCTCAGCTCACCGGCGTCCGCGCCACTCTCGCCCAGCTCTCCAAATGACCCCGGACGTCTCCCCATGCCATCTTCGAGCCGCCGGCGCCGCTATCCGTCTGACACGTCTGTCGCGGAGTGGGCGCTGATCGAACCGCTGCTTCCCCTGCCGGCCTGTCAGACCCGAGCGGGCGGCCGGCCGGAGAAGTGGCACCGCCGCGACATCGTGGATGCGATCCGCTACCTGGTCGACAACGGGGTCAAGTGGCGGGCCCTGCCTGCGGACTATCCGCCCTTTCTGTGGAATCCGGCCTGTCAAGTGGCGCCGTAGATCCTCTTGGTCGATATGTGTTGGCCGACTGGGCCAAGGCCGGGAGACTCATGTGCTGTGAACATGGGGATCTCTGGTTTCGAGCCGTCCTTCCTGATCGGGGTCGAAGCGATTCGGCAGGCGCACGGATCACGCCTGGCGACGCTCGCCGGTAGGCGTCTGACGGGGTTCGCACTGGTGCGGTTCGTCGAGGACGGGGACTGGTTCGCCGACTGCCCGGTGGTGCTGGACTTCGACGGGGTCCAGGTGGAGGTCTGCCACTGGAAGCTCGACGAGCTCTCGATCGGCTGGAACATGATCGACACCGCGGCGACCATCACGGGCTGGGAATGGTTCGAGCTCACGCCCCGGTGGTCTCATAGCGACGAACGCCTCGAACCGTTCGTCGGCCACGAACTGCGGGAGGTCACCCTTCTCGAATGGCAGCCAGCCGACAGTGACCTGGCGGCAGGAACCGTGCGGCGGTGGAGTTCGCCTTCGCCAGCGGCTGCCTGCGGATCGTCAACGGCCTGGACGAGAACCGCATCGAGGTCGGTGCGGCCCACCCGGATTACGTCCGACACAGGCTGGGCCGCTGAGTACTACTGCTCGGTCGGTTTCCGGTTGATCTCGATGATCGGCAGCAGGGTGGCCTGAGCTGGGATGCCGATCTGCCGGGGAGTCGGTCCGGCTGGCGTGGGGATGTCGGTGAGTCGCTCCAGTAGCTGGTCGAGTGCGGCTTGTCCGTCGTCCACGGCGGCGCGTTCGTCGTCCGTCAGCGGGATGGCCGCGAGCATTTTCTGCAGGTTCTCCTTGGCCTCCAGGAGTTGGCCCTTGCTGGAGGCCTTCGGGGTGTAGAAGTCGCAGCGTGCGCAGGCCATGCGGTGCTGGCACTGCTCGAAGAAGGTGTAGGTGCACCAGCCGTGGCCGAGGTCGTAGTACTGCCAGGGGTCGCCGTTCGCGGCGGCGCCGGAGGCGACGGCGTCTCGGTCGACGAGGACTTCGACGGTGCGGACGTTGCGGGCGAAGTAGCCGGCGTCGTTGTAGGCCTTGGCCAGCGTGTTCGGGGTGATCTTCGCGTAGTGGGCGGTGGCTTCGGGAGTTCGGTGGCCGAGCCATTCCTGCAGCTCGAACAGGGTCATGGGCTCCTTGGCGTTGTAGAGCTGGCTGGCGATGGTGGAGCGGGCCCGGTGGCTTGTGATGTTGCCGCGGACGTCGGCGGTGGGAACGCCGGCCTTGCGGCAGAGCATCGGGATGACCGTCTCGTTGATGTAGTGCTTGGAGACCCGGCGGGCGCGGAAGGCGAACAGGAAGTCCGCGCGCTCGTTCGTCTTCGGGTCGAGGATGGCGGGCTGGTTGGGGCGGACCGCCTGCCAGGCCTCGATCGCCTGCCCCAGGAGCGGGTCGACGGGCTTGGTGAACGCGGTGCCGGTCTTGTGGGTGGGGACGTCGAGCAGGCAGACGGCGTCGCGGGCGAGGACCTCGCCGGAGTCGCCGGGGATGGGCATTCCGTCGTGCTGCCAGCGGATGCAGCCGAGCCGGAGCCGTGCGATTTCGTCGCTGCGTTGCCCGGCGAACAGCCAGGTCAGGGTGATGGCCCTGATCAGCTCGGCCGGGTAGGTGCGGCCGTCCGCTGTCGGCAGGTCGCCGGGCTCGACGTTCAGCCCGGCCCACAACAGCTTGGCCCAGATGTCGTCCGCGATCACGCGCGGGTCCGGACCCATGAGGGCCTGGACGCTGCGGGGTGTCCTCAGCGCGTGGGCCGGGTTGAAGCGTTGCGGGATCCACTCCCATTCGTGCAGGTCACGGAAGAAGGCGCGGGGAACCTTCAGGTAGCCGGACTTCGCCTGCGGGGTGAGCGGCTTGCCGATCCGGCCCTGCGACCGCATGCCTGCCGTCCACTGGGAGAAGTCCCCGACCCTCATGCGGTCGACCGCCGCGACCCAGGACGCGCAGGTCTGGCGGGTCCAGTGCTCCGGCGCGGGGACGTCGGGGTGCTCGGCGGCCAGCCAGCGTCCGATCTTCGCGAGGACGCTTCGGTAGCTGGCGCGGACCTTCGGCGTCAGCGTCGAGGTCGCGTGCCAGCGCTCGACCCAGTCCGCCCAACTGCCCGAGGCGCCCTCGATCGCCGTGGGCCCGGGGCCGTGCCGAGGACTTGGCGGCGGCTCGGCGTGCCCGAGGGCGGCCAGGGCCCGGTGGATCCCGTGGAGGTCGCTGGCCCATTGGTTCTCGTGCATGGCCGGCGTCGCGCGGATCGCCGCCAGGGCCGAACTGGTCAGCTCCTCTAGGCGGGGGCTGCGGTTCAGCAGCAGGATCTGGCAGACGGCGGAGGTGAGTCGGTCGGGGCCGCGCTGGTAGCCCCAGTCGCCGAGGATCGCGACTATCTTCCCGACGGCGTCGTCGACCGCGGCCTGGCCGAAGACCCGGCGGGCGAGGGTGGGCCGCTGGAAGCGTCCGACCTGTTCGAACGCTGTGAAGCCGCCGAGTAGGTAGGCGTAGGCGATCAGGAACGGGCGGGCATTGGGGCCGATCTGACCACCCCACAGACGCCGGAACTCGGCCCCGGAGCGGTTGATCAGGTCGGCCCAGTCCTCGTCCGACCAGCCCCAGAAGCTGCGGCCGAGTTCGCCGCAGCGGATCAGGACCAGGCCGGCCGCGTCCCGGGCGAATCTCCGCTGGTGGCTCGTGCCCGGCGTCCACTGGAGGCACTCCCGTGCGTGAGCCAGGGGCTCGACGAGCCGTCTCGGGGCCGGCGCCGACGTGAGGCCCAGGCGTCTGACCTGCTCGATCTCCAGGGTGCTGAGCACGTTCGCCTCAGTGCCCGTCACGAGGGCTCGCCGGTCGCAGCGGGCGAGGTCGAGCGGCCAGGTCCAGGCCGCGGCGTCACCGCTGTCCGCGGAAGCTGAAGGGATAGTCGCCGTCAACGGTTCACCTCGCCCGGGTGGTCGGCTCGGGAGAGCATGTCGATGCGCCAGGTGTGGATCTGCTGCATGCCGCGGTTCAGCTTTTCCGCGAGGTCCCGGCCCGACAGGTGGATGTAGGTCATGGTCGACTCGGAGTGGCGGTGTCCGGCGAAGGTCGCGATGGCGTGCAGTTCCCAGCCCATCCTGGCCAGGTCGGTCAGGCAGAGGTGGCGGGTGGTGTGCGTGGAGAAGCGCGGCAAGTCGGCGGCCAGAGCGACGCGGCGGATCACCTTCGACCAGGTCCACAAACTCAGCGGCTGCCCGTGATTGCGGCGCGACTCCGAGAGGAACAGCGGGCCGCGGGCCCGGCTGATCGTGGCCCGATGCGCGAGGTAGCCGGACAGCAGTACGCCGGTCGGAGCGGAGTAGGGAACCACGCGCTCCCGGCGAGTCTTTGTCGTCTCCGCCCTGATCCGAAGCGTCCGGTGGGCCGGATCGACATCGTCGGTCCGCAGCGAGCAAAGCTCCTCACGCCGGAGAGCGGCGTCGTAGGCCAGGGCGAGCATCACCCGGTTCCGTACCGGCTCCTGGCGCACGACGTCCAGCAGGTCGAGCCACTGCTGTTCACTGGGGATCCAGGGCAGCTTCACCAGCCGCGGCACCAGACCGCGCTCGTGGCTCCCGAACTTCCGGCCTGGCGTGTAGCGTCCACGGCCGACCGGGTTCGACTGCCGCAGCCCCTCCTCGATCAGGTAGTCGTAGAACAACCGCACCGGCACCAGCCGCTGCTGCAGTGTCGCGTTCGCCAGCCCCACACCGGAGTCCAACGCAACCACGTTCGCTCCCCGGCGGCTCCGCCGCGTAGACAAGTCCTTAACGAACGCGGCCACGTGCAGCCGACCCGCCGTCGCCGGGTCGACGTCATCCCGCTCGCAGATCAACAGGTACTCGGCCAGACCCCGTGCGTACGCATCGATCGTCCGCGGTGCCCTTCCCAGGTCCGTCCACACCCGCAGCCACTCGGCCGCCCGCTCATGCCGGCCCAGGACCGGCCACTTCTCCTCCAGCACCACCGCGCTGCCCAAGACGCCTCCTCAGCCCATGGGGACGCCGCAGGATACGAGATGGCTCCCGCGGCGCGTGATTCCACGTAACTGATAGGCAGACCGTCTACTACCACTTCGCCTCCTGGCACCGCCGCGGCGTCATCGCCTTCCTCCGTGATCAACTCCGTCGGCAGATCCGCATTGGCCAGGGACGATGCCCCTGGCCAGTGACGCTGATCGTCGACTCGCAGTCGGTCAAGGGCGCCTAGACCGTCTCCAAGGCCACCCGCGGCTTCGACGCCGGGAAGAAGATCAACGGCCGCAAGAGACACATCGCCGTCGACACCCTCGGGCTTCCGGTGATGATCACGGTGACACCCGCCGACACCACCGACCGGGACGCCGCCCGCGAACTCCTCTGGCGCCTGCGGGTCATGCAACCGCAGATCACACAGGTCTGGGCCGACTCCGCCTACGCCGGCCAGCTCATCAACTGGTCAGGCGCCTTCCTCAACATGACCCTGAGAACGGTCTCCCGCCCCCGCGGAGCGAAAGGCTTCGTCGTCCTGCCCAGGCGCTGGAAAGTCGAACGGACCCTGGGCTGGATCATGAAAGCCCGACGCAACGTCCGCGACTACGAACGCCTCCCGCAACGCTCGGAGGCACATCTGACCTGGGCCCTCATCACGCTCATGACCCGCAGACTCACCCGCAAGAGCCCCCACCCCGAGTGGGCTAAAAAACGCTGAAACCCGGCCTGGCCGCGCCAAAGGGGCCTGCCGATCACCCTCGCAGCTTAGATGGAAAACTCGTGGGCAGTGGGAGATACTGGGACGCGCCCCGGTGGTGCTGGTGACTCGTGGCCGATGCTGCCCGCCACCGGGGACGTCCTTCTCATGGCGTGAGGTGCTCGTCAAGGGCTTGTGTATTTTTCGGGACGGTCGGGCAGGACCGAGGCTCTGAGCCACCGCTTGAGGTAGAGCCTGACTGGCGACCGACAGTCAGCCAGAGCCCGCCATGCTCAACCCCAGAGAGCCCGCGCGGTCGACGCCTCTGGCGGCTCTCACCTGCCCCCCCGTCGTCTTGCTCCTCATGGTTCACTGAACGCTCCGCTTCGGAATCCCCCTCCCTATCTGGCTCGTATTTTGCGAAGCGGCCTATTCTTCTCGCACATAAGGCTTCCTTTCGACGCCGAGCTATTTGAAGGTAGCCCGTGTTTGGCAAGAGCTGCCAATCCTGCTGTTTTTAGTCCCCATGCCCCACATGCGTCTCCGCGCCAGCCCGCAATACGCCAATCGAGTGAACGCCGTGGCTCTGCGTGCGCGGGGCCGAAGCGGCATGCGCCTGCACCACCGCACCTACGCCCACGACCTGCTCGGCCCGCACCACGGCTCACCGAAACCCGGCCTGGTGTTGGGTGCCATTCAAGATGAGCAGGGAGTTGCCACTCAGGGTGAGCATGTGGGGCGATGAGAATGCCCTGCTGGACGCAGTCCGGCAGGGCATTTGATGCTCACGGTGTCACTGGGATGGTCGGGGTGCCGGTCGCGGTGGTGGTCATTCCTCGGTGACTTCGGCGACGGCGGCGCGGGCGGAGGTTTCGTCGACGATGGACTTGTTGTCGGCGTAGGCGGACAGCAGGGCCTGGACGGCGAGGTTGTTGACGGCGCGGGGGTAGCCGCGGGCGGTGTCGTGGATGAGGGTGATCGCGTCGTCGGAGAAGAGGGTGTCGGAGCGTCCGGCGAGGGCGAGGTGGTGGGCGAGGTAGCTGGTGGTCTCCTCGCCGGTCATGGGCGGCATGTTGTAGCGGATCGCGATGCGCTGGTCGAGGGCGGCGAGCATGCCGAGTTTGATGTTGCGGCGCAGGGTCGGCTGCCCGACCAGGAGGCAGGCCAGGGGGCTGGTGGAGTCCATGTCGTGGTTCGTGAGCATCCGCACGGCTTCCAGCTGTTCGTGATCGAGGAGGTGGGCCTCGTCGATGACCAGGACGGGAACGCGGCCGCGTTCGGCGTGTTCGGTGGCCAGTGCGTCCGCGGCCTGCGGGATGAGGGTGGAGCGGTGGGGTTTGGGGACGCCGCCGAGGCGGGTGACGATGGCCTGGTGGATGCCGGCGACCCCGACGGCCGGGTTGGGGAGGTAGATGACGGTGTGGCGGGGGTGGTCGAGGGC
>NZ_JBHXFA010000238.1:2878-7440 GCF_042724175.1 Streptomyces sp. NPDC127084 | reverse complement strand
GCTCCCCGGACCACGCCGGACGGCGGACCTCAGCCCTCCCGGACCAGGTCGGCGCACTTCTCGCCGATCATCATCGTGGTGATGCAGGGATTGACCGCGGGAAGGAACGGCATCACCGAGGCATCGGCCACCCGCAGCCCCCTGACCCCCTTGACCCGGAGCCGGGCGTCGAGCGGCGCTCCGGGGTCGTCGTCGGCACCCATCCGTACCGTGCACGCCGGGTGGTACACGGAGTTGTGCGTCTCGCGGATGTACGCGAACAACTCCTCGTCGCTCCGGGCTCCCGGCCCCGGCGCCAGCTCGGCACCCGCCCAGTCGGCCATCGGGGACTGAGCCACGATCTCGCGCGCCAGCCGCAGCCCGTAGGTCATCACCCGGATGTCGTGCTCCTCGGTGAAGTAGCGGGGGTCCACCATCGGTTTGTCGCGGAAGTCGCGGCTGCGCAGCCGCACCGTGCCCAGCGAGCGGGCCCGGGTGACATTGGGCGTCAGGCAGAAGGCGTTGTCCGACGTGGGATAGCCGCGCCGGTAGGTGTTCATGTCGAAGGGCACCGACCCGTAGTGGAACATCAGATCCGGCCGGTCCAGACCCGGTTCGGTGTCGGCGAAGATCCCGATCTCCCACCACTGCGTGGAGCTCGTGACCATGGGCTGCTTCGCCTCCCACATGATCACCCCCTCGGGGTGGTCCTGGAGGTTCGAGCCCACGCCCGGTGAATCCACCCGTACGTCGACCCCCACTTCCCGTAGGTGGTGAGCCGGCCCGATGCCGGAGAGCATCAGCAGCTTCGGCGAGTCGATCGCACCGCAGCACACGATCACCTCGCGCCGTGCGGACACCGCCCCGGTGTGGAGCGCGTCCGGTTCCAGGTACTCGACCCCGGTGCAGCGCCCGTCCTCGCCGAAGAGCAGCCTGCGGGCCTGACGGCCGGTGCGCACCTCCAGATTTGGGCGTTTGCCGAGCACCGGATGCAGATACGACACCGACGCGGAGGCCCTGGTGCCGTCCGGGAAGCAGTTGATCTGGAACCAGTCGGCCCCGCGCACCACGGTCGTGCCGGTGTTGAACGGAGTACGCGGGATACCGGCCGCCGCGCACGCCTCCAGCAGGGCCCGCCCGCACGGATCGAGCGGCGGCACCTGGCGCAGCAGGACCGGCCCCGAGCGGCCGTGCTCTCCCGGCCCGTCATTGGTCTCCAGGCGCCGGTAGAGCGGGAAGCAGTCCGCGGCGCTCCAGCCGGTACAGCCCATCGCCCCCCACTCGTCGAGGTCCTCGGCGGGCGCCCAGAACGCGATACAGGAGTTGTGCGACGAGCAGCCGCCGAGCACCCTGGCGCGGGCGTGCCGCAGAAAGCTGTTCCCGTTCTCCTGGGGCTCGACCGGATAGTCCCAGTCGAAGCCTGACTCCAGCAGGGCCATCCAGCGATCCAGCCTGAGGATGCTGTCCTCGCCCACGTCGGACGGTCCGGCCTCCACCAGGCACACCGTGACGTCCGGGTCCTCGGTCAGCCGCGCGGCGATCACAGCCCCGGCCGTGCCGCCGCCGACCACGACATGGTCGAACTCCGCCAGGGGTCTGTCTGAGGTCATCGGAGCTCCCGGATCGAGGGTCGGCTGGTTGAGGGTCGGCTGGTCGTCAGGGGGCGGTGGGCTCCACAGGCTGCGCCGCGTGCTCGGCGAGCACACCCGTACGGTGCCGCTGCACGAACCAGTAGTAGGCGAACCCGCCGACGGCGACGATGCCGATGAACAGGAACGCACCCCAGCGCAGATACCAGTGCTGCGGCCCGGTCGCGTTGTAGACCTCGGCGCGCGGCCAGGCGAGGTTGAGGGACATCGCGGCGCCCCACAGCACCGCGAGGATGTTGACCGGAAGACCGAACCTGCCGAGCGAGAAGCGGCCCTCGGCCGGCTGCCACTGCCCGCGCAGCCGCTGGATCAGCATGGGCGTGGTGACCAGCAGATAGGCGACGTAGATCATGATGATCGCGATGCTGGTGATCACCGAGAAGATCTGCGGCTGGTTGATGTTGATGACCAGGACCACCACACCGACCACTCCCATGACGACGGCGGGCACGACCGGTGTCCTGAAGCGGGGGCTGACTCGGGCCAGCTTCGAGCCCGCGGGCAGGTTGTTGTCGCGCGCCATGGCGAACATCAGCCGGATGCCCGCGGCCTGCACGGCGAGCACGCAGACGGTGATCGCGATCACCACGCACCACAGGAACACCTCGCCGACGGTCGGGCCGAGGGTCGCGAGCACCACGTACTGCAGTCCCTCGGTGGAGAGCTGCTTGGCGAACAGGTCCGGCACGGCCATCAGGGCGAACAGCAGGATCAACCCGCCGAGTGCGAAGGACGCGATCAGGGCGCGCAGGATGGCGCGGGGGCAGTTGCGCGCCGGGTTGTGCGACTCCTCCCCGAGTGACGAGGCGGTGTCGAATCCGTACATCACATAGGCGGAGGCGAGCGACGCGGTCAGGAACGCGCCGAGGTAGCCCAAGGTGTAGTCCGCGCCCAGTCCGTAGGTCTCGGTGAGCACCTCGCCGGGGCCGCGGGTGATGTTCACGGCCAGGCAGATGATCAGGGCAACGGCCGCGATCAGCTCGATGAAGACACCGGCGGAGTTGATCCGCGCCATCAGTTTGACGCCGAAGGCGTTGACGAGTGTGGAGAACAGGATGAGCACCGAGCCCAGCAGGACCGCGTTGGCGGCGGCGGTCGCGCCGCCGCCGTCACCGACGAACTGGAAGACGGGGTCGATCCGGGGCAGCGTGATCTGGTAGGCCAGTGCCACCGCGGCCAGCGTCACCATGGTGGCGGTCAGCATCATCCAGCCGCCGAGCCAGCCGATGTGCGGGCCGCCCATCTTCTTCGCCCAGTTGTAGACGGAACCGGCGACCGGGTAGCGGGCGGCCAGCTCGCAGAAGCAGAGGGCGACCATCAGCTGCCCCACGAAGACCATGGGCCAGGACCACCAGTAGGCGGGGCCGCCGAAGGCGACACCGAAGTAGAACAGCTGGAAGGTGCCGGTGAGGATGGAGATGTAGCTGATCCCGGCGGCGAAGGTGTGGAAGTTGCCGAGGGTGCGTTTGAGTTCCGGCTTGTAGCCGAGTTCGGCGACGGCCTCGTCGTCGTTCCGGCCGCCGGGGCCCTGGCCTTGGCCCCGGTCCGGGCCGGGTGACTGGGGCGCGGGGCCGGTATCCGCCGTCATGCGAACCACCTCTGCGGGCTGGGCGACAGGTTGCGCCAGATGTGTTTGGCTTCCTGGTACTCGGCCAGCCCGGTCGGGCCGAGTTCGCGGCCGAAGCCGGACTGCTTCATCCCGCCCCACTCCGCCTGGGGCACGTACGGATGGAAGTCGTTGATCCACACGGTTCCGGCACGCACCCGCGCGGCGACCCGGTGCCCGCGGGCGGTGTCCGAGGTCCACACCGCCCCGGCGAGCCCGTAGACGGTGTCATTGGCCAGGGCGACGGCCTCGTCCTCGTCACGGAACCGCTCTACGGTCAGCACCGGTCCGAACGACTCGTCGGTGACCACGGACATCCCGGGAGTGCACTCGTCAAGCACGGTCGGCGAGTAGTAGAAGCCGCTCTGGAGCGCGGGGGCGTCGGGGCGCGCACCGCCGCAGCGCAGCACCGCCCCCTCGGCCAGCCCAGCCGCCACATAGGCCTCCACCTTCTCGCGGTGCGCGGCGGAGATCAGCGGTCCGGACCTGGCGTTCTCGTCGAACGGCCCGCCGAGCGGGATGGCCTCGGCCTGTCTGACCAGCTCGGTGACGAACGCGTCATGCAACTCGTCCTGGACGAGCAGCCGGGCTCCTGCCGAGCAGACCTGGCCCGAGTGCAGGAACACCGCTGTGAGCGCGTAGTCGACGGCGGCGTCGAAGGAGGCGTCGGCGAACACGATGTTGGGGTTCTTGCCGCCGAGTTCCAGTGCCACCTTCTTCACCGTCGGAGCAGCCGCCGCCATGATGCGGCGGCCTGTGGCCAGGCCGCCGGTGAACGACACCATGTCGACGCGCGGATCCTCGGTGAGCGGCGCGCCCGCGGTGGCTCCCGCGCCGAGCACCAGATTGGCCGCCCCGGCGGGCAGCCCGGCCTCGGTGAGCAGCCGCATCAGCATGACGGCCGTGTGCGGCGTCAGCTCGCTCGGCTTGAGGACGAAGGTGTTCCCGGCGCCCAGCGCGGGAGCCACCTTCCAGGCGGTCTGGAGCAGCGGGTAGTTCCAGGGGGTGATCAGTGTGCAGACACCGACCGGCTCGTGGACCACTCTGCTGTCCACTCCCGGGTCCCCGGTGTCCACGACGCGGTCATGCCCGCCAGAGGCCACCATGCTGCCGAAGTAGCGGAAGCACCGTGCGATGTCCTCCATGTCGTACGCGCTTTCGACCAGCCGCTTGCCGGTGTCAAGGGACTCGGCGCGGGCGAGCGCGTCCTTGTCGCGTTCCAGCAGAGCGGCGACCCGCAGTAGCAGTGCCCCGCGTTCGACCGCCGGGGTGCCGGGCCACGGGCCGCGGGGGAACGCCGCCCGGGGGGGGGCGGCCCCCCCCCCCCC
>NZ_JBHXFA010000238.1:0-2868 GCF_042724175.1 Streptomyces sp. NPDC127084 | reverse complement strand
CTCCCAGGCCCCGGGTTCCCCCCGCCGGGGCCGCGGCCCCGGCCCCGGGCGGGACGGCCTCCCGGGGGGCGGCGACCGCCGCCGCCGCGTCCTTGGGCCCGGCCTCGTCCACGGTCGCCACCAGAGTGCCGTCGGCCGGGCAGCGGATCTCCCGCACCTCGCCGTCGGCGGCCGCGGTCCATTCGCCACCGATGAACAGCTCCGCCATGGGGTGACCTCCGGATTCAGATGAGAGCCCCAGCGTGCCAGCGCCCCAAAGTGACTTTCGTCAGGTTTGAGTCCTTTGTCCGACAGTAGAGAGCTCGGGCCGCTTTTGCAGAGGGGGAAGCCGGTGACGCCGCCGAGCGTCCGCGATCGGACGCATGCCGTGACCGTTCTCGGGTGAGGTCGCGCACGGTCACTGCCGCTGTCATGCCGCTGCCGGTCGGCCAGGGGTGCCGTGTGGGTGGAGTCCGGGGTCGGGAACGCCGGGCCGGACGGGAATCGGACTCCCGGAGGCTCCCGTACGTGGCGGGGAGCGGGTCGCGGCAGGCGACACGCCGACGGGGCCCCCGTTTGGATCGCGACACGCGACCCTAACGGCACAGTATGTGGCGAATTGTCATAACCCCCCATAATTTCGTCTCATGACGAAACGACAGATCACTTATCTCGGATGCGTCGCCCTTATGGCCGCTTCCGGCGTGAGCGCCGCCACGCCCGCCCATGCCGCCGTGACCCACAATGTCCAGCCCGGACAATCGATCCAGGCCGCGGTGAACAAGGCGAAGCCCGGCGATGTCATCAACATCGCCGCCGGGACCTACCACGAGAGCGTCACGATCACGACCTCGGACCTGACCCTGCGCGGTGCGGGCAAGCGGACCGTCATCGCGCCCCCGGCGACGCCCGGCAGGGACGCCTGTGCGCAGAAGGGCAACGGGGTCTGTGTCATCGGCACCGACGCCAAGCCCATCGAGGGCGTCGAGATCGGTTCGCTCACGGTGCGCGCCTTCAAGAAGAACGGCATCTGGGCTTCCCGCACCGACGATCTGACCGTGCGCAAGGTGACCGTCGAAAAGAACGGGAACTGGGGAATCGCCCAGGAGCGCTCGGTCGGCGGTGAATTCCGCGGCAACATCGCCCGCGACAACGCCGAGTCAGGGATCTTCCTGTCCAACACCACCGATACGGAGGCCGGAGCCCTGGATACCAAGGGCGCCGTGGTCACCGGCAACTATCTCGCGGGCAACCGCATCGGGGTGACCATCCGCCGCCTGAGGAACCTGGTGGTGGAGGGCAACGCCGTCACCGGCAACTGTGCCGGTGTGTTCGTCGTCGGCGACGAGGGCGTACCGCGCACCGGTGACCTCGCCGTACGCGGCAACAGCATCTTCCAGAACAACAAGCAGTGCCCGAAGACCGCTCGGCTGCCCGAGATCCAGGGTGCCGGAATCGTGCTCACCGGCGTGGAGCAGACCACCATCGCGTCCAACGTGATCTGGGGCCACACCGGGAAGTCGCCGTTCGCCGGTGGGATCGTGCTGTTCAAGAGCATTGTCGGCTCACCCAGCAGCCACAACGACATCAGCAACAACGTGCTGGTGGGCAACACCGTCCCCGACCTCGCCAACCGCGACACCGGTCAGGGCAACACCTTCGGCGGCAACTTCTGCAAGGCATCCGAACCCGCGGGCATGTGCTGACACCTCCGCTCCGCCGGGCCCCTGCGGCCACCCACCCGGGCCGGCAGGGGGCGAAGTCCGTGAGAGCACACATCTTGAGAATCGAGGCGGCATGACGACCGTAAGCACCACCCCCTCACACGAGGCCACCACCCCACCCTCCATGCGCCTGCGGGAGCTCGTGTTCGGAGCGGCATGCGCCGCCGCCGTACGTGCCGCCGCCAAACTGGGTGTCGCCGACGCACTCGGCGACAGCCCCGCCACCGCCGAAGAACTGGCGGCGGCGGTGCGCAGCGACCCCCGCGCACTGCGGCGGATGCTGCGGGCCCTGTCCTGCTACGGGGTCTTCGAGGAGCAGGCGGACGGACGGTTCGCCCACACCGAGATGTCCCGGATGCTGCGCGAGGACGACCCGCACAGTCTCAAGAACATCGCGCTCTGGTGCACCGAGCCCTGGACCTGGAACGCCTGGCCGCTTCTCGACGAGGCGGTGCGCAACGGCTCAGGGGTGTTCGAGCAGATCTACGGGAAGGGGTTTTTCGAATACCTGCACACGGACGCACCCGAGTCGGCCCAGGTGTTCAACCGGGCCATGACCACCTCCAGCATGCAGTCGGCCCGTGAGGTCGCCGAACTCCTCGATCTCACCGGGGTGGCGACCGTCGCGGACATCGGCGGCGGCCAGGGCCATGTGCTGGCCGGCCTGCTGGAGAAGTACCCGCACATGCGGGGCTCCCTGCTCGACCTCCCCCGGGTCGTGGCGAACGCGGACCCCCGGCTGCGTGACGGCGGCGCGCTTGCCGACCGGGTCCGCATCATCCCCGGCGACTGCCGGGAGGCCGTCCCCGTCGAAGCCGATGTCTACATCATCAAGAACATCCTGGAGTGGGATGACGAGAGCACCCGCAGGACCCTGCGGAACATCATCGAGTCGGCCCGTCCGGGCTCCAGGGTGGTGGTCATCGAGAACCTGGTGGACGACACACCGTCCATGCGCTTCACCACCGCGATGGACCTCATGCTGCTGCTGAACGTCGGCGGTGCCAAGCACACCAAGCACAGCATGGTCACCCGGATGGCCGACGCCGGACTCATCGTCGGCGACATCCGCCCGGTCAACCCCTATCTGCACGCCATCGAGAGCATCACCCCCGCCTGACCCCGAACCGGTGCGCTGAGCACGGCGCAGAGCCCCCGTCCGATC
>NZ_JBHXFA010000237.1:6109-7469 GCF_042724175.1 Streptomyces sp. NPDC127084 | reverse complement strand
CCCCGTACCGAGGTACGGGGCACTCGCCCGTTTCGCAGCGCTGCCGGCAGGCGGTGCCGGCTACCGGCGTCAGTCGATACCGCGGCAGATATGCGGCTCGCTGCCGTCGTCATCCGGATCACCGGCCAGCAGCAGGGGTACCCAGGCCGGTGCGGTGCGGGTCACCGGGTTCTGCCGCGGTGCCACCGCCGTCGTCAGCGTGTTCAGCGGAGGCAGTGGGGGCAGGGTGTGTCCCACCGTCAGCTCCAGCGGCGGCAATACTTCCCGTACGGTCCGTTCCAGCAGGATCGTCATCGACGGCTCCTCTCAGCGTGTGGTTCAGGCATGGCAGGCGGGCAGCCCGCCGTGGTAGGCGACCATCTCCTTGAAGGACGCCAGTACGTCGATACGCGCCCCGGGCGCGAGCCCCTGGAGCTCCGCGAACGCGCGGTGCAGATTGCCCACCAGCCGCTCCGAGTCCACGAGCCCGGCGAACGCGCCGGGATCAGCCTCCTCAGTCGCGCGCAGCGGCCCGATGCCCCGGCTCAGCCCGTCCTCCGCCAGCCGCTGCACCCAGCGCAGATACGCCTCCGTCTCATCGATCAACTCGGCGCCGCCGACCGGTCCATGGCCGGGCACCACCGTGGTGGCCCCGAGTTCCCGCAACCGGGCCAGAGCTCGCAGGGAGCCCGAGATCGAGCCCATCAGGACATATGGAGTGACGCCCGACCACACCACGTCGCCCGTGAACAGCACCGAACGCTCCGGCACCCACACCACCACGTCGTCGGGGGTGTGGGCGGGCCCCACCGAGAGCAGCTCGACACGCACATCCCCCGCGTGCACGGTGAGCGAGTCGCGGAACGTGAGCGACGGCAGGACCAGCGGGGTCTCGCCCCACTCCACGTCCGGCCACAGGTTCCGCAGCCCGAGCCCGGCCTCGGCGCTGTCGGCGCGGCAGCCCTCGCTCGCCACGATCACCGAACGCGGCGCGAACTGCCCGTTGCCGAAGGTGTGGTCACCATGGAAATGCGTGTTGACGACGAAGTCCACCCCGCCCGGTGCCAGCCGTTCGGTCTCCTCCCGCAGCCGACGGGCGCGGGCCTCGGTGGCGGCGGTGTCGACCAGCACACTCCGTTCCGAACCGACGACGAGCCCGGCGTTGTTGAGACACCAGCCCCCGTCCGGCTGGACGAAGGCGTACACCCCGTGGGCCCCCCGCCCCCCCGCGGACGGCCCCCCGCGCGGGCCCCAGCTCACACGCACCCGCGCCCCCCCCCCCGCCCGCCCCGGGGGCGGGCGCCCCGCCCCCGCGGGGGGGGCGGGGCGGGTGCCCCCCCCCCGCGTCCGGGGAGCGGCCGATGGGGGCCTTGGTGAGCAT
>NZ_JBHXFA010000237.1:3853-6099 GCF_042724175.1 Streptomyces sp. NPDC127084 | reverse complement strand
ACACCCGCCCCCGTCGGGCGGGACGAAGGCGTACACCCCGTCCCCCCCGGGCCGCAGGGATGCCGGCGCCGTGGCGGACACGTCGGAGACCGCCGTCATGCCGCCGCCTCCGTCGCAGCGGTGCCGGCGGGCAGACGGGTGAAGCGGCCCTGGTGGAAGACGAGCGGATCGGAGCCGGTCTCGGCGGTGGCCAGGGCCACCACCCTGCCTATCAGCAGGGTGTGGTCCCCGGCCTCGTGCTGGGCGTCGAGTACGCACTCGAACGACGTCTCGGCCAGGGGCAGCACCGCGTTCCCGGTGATCCCCTCGACCGCGCCGAGCCGGCGCATCGCCGCCAGGCCCGCCGGACGGTCGGGCCGGCAGAACTCCTGGGCCAGTTCCTGCTGATGGCGGCCCAGCACATTTACGGCGAAGCTGCCGGCCTCGGCGACCCGGGGCCGTATCCGACCGTCCGCCTTGATGGATACCAGGATCAGCAGGGGATCCAGCGACACGGAGGTGAGGCTGTTCAGGGTGATCACACTCGTGCTGTCGCCGCTGCCCTGGGTGAGCAGGGTGACTCCGGTGGGGAAGCGGCCCATGGCCGCCCGGAAGGCAGCCATGTCGGGCGGGGCCAGCACCGCCGTCGCGGACGCCGCCGACTCGGTCAGTACCGCGGACTCATTCAGTTGGGAGAGCGGGGAAACCTTCGCCATGGTGGTGACTTCCGTCCCGGTTCGCATCAGTAGTTGCCCAGTCCGCCGCAGACGTTCAGCGCCTGCGCCGTGATCGACGCCGCCACGTCGGAGACCAGATAGCCGACAAGACCCGCCACTTCCTCGGGCGTCGAGTAGCGGCCCAGCGGGATCTTCGCGTTGAACTTCTCGAGGATGTCCTCCTCGCTCACGCCGTAGTGCCCGGCGTAGCCCTGGCGCACCCGCTGCGCCATCGGTGTCTCCACATAGCCGGGGCACACGGCGTTGACCGTGATGCCGCTCTTGGCGAGCTCCTTGCCGACCGCCTTGGTGAAACCGATGACGCCGTGCTTGGACGCGGAGTACGGAGCGGCCAGTTCGACGCCCTGCTTGCCTCCGGTGGAGGCGATGTTGACGACGCGGCCCCAGCCGCCGTCCCGCATCCGCCCGGTGCTCAGCACCTCACGGGTGACACGGAAGGTGCCGTTGAGGTTGGTCTCGATCACGTCGTCCCAGAGGGAGTCCTCGATCTCGGCGGTCACTCCGCCACCGCCACGCCCCGCGTTGTTGACGAGGATGTCGATCCGGCCGTAGGTGTCGACAGCGGTACGCACCGCGGTGCGAATCGACTCCGGTGAGGTGACGTCGCAGACCGCGCCGGACACCTCGTGGCCCTCGGCCCGCAGTCGCTTCACCATCGCGCGTACGTCCTCGTCACCCCGGGCCACACCGAACACGGCCATGCCCTGCCCGGCCAGCAACTCGGTCACCGCGAGGCCGATCCCGCTGGTCGCGCCGGTGACGAAGGCGACTCGTCGTGCCGTATCTGTCATCGTGCTCTCCCGTCGCTCGTCCAAGTGGACCGACCGTGGCGCCGGGTCCTTGCGCGGTTCTCGAATCCGCCTTGAGGCGCGGCCGTTCGAGCCCCGGTCGACGTGGGGTTGAGCGACGGACGCGATGGTGAACGGACCGATCGATGTGACGTGAGCGAGGAGGGGTCCGTGTCGGAGCAGACGATTCCGGACGTACGGAAGTCGGTGACGGTGCCGGCATCGCCCGACGAGAGCTTCAAGGTCTTCACCGAGCGCCCCAAGGACTGGTGGCCGCCGTCCCATGTCCTGCTCAAGAAGGAGCGGGTGGGCCTCGCCTTCGAGGGCGGAGTGGACGGGCGCTACTACGAATGGGACGTGGAGGGCAACGAGATCACCTGGGGCCGCATCCTGGAGTGGGAGCCGGGACGGCGGCTGGCGATGACCTGGCGGCTCGACGGCAACTGGCAGTCGATCCCGGACGACGAACGGGCCAGTGAGATCGAGGTGACCTTCACCCCCGCGGCCGGGGGCGGCACCACCGTGGAGCTGGCGCACATCAAGCTGCACAAGCACGGAGAGGGAGCCGAGCGGATCTTCCAGGCGCTGGACGGTCCGAGCCCGGGGGAGACCCTCGAGCGGTTCGCCAAGCTCTTCTGAGCCACGGTCCGTTCCGTGGAGCGCGCCCGGCGCGGCCGGGCCGCGGGCCCCCGGCGCGCGGCCGGGCTCTGGGCCGCGGGGCCTGGCCCCCGCGCCGCCTGGG
>NZ_JBHXFA010000237.1:0-3843 GCF_042724175.1 Streptomyces sp. NPDC127084 | reverse complement strand
CCCATTATTTTCTGCCCCAGGGTCGGTTCGTGGGGGCGCCCGGGGGCCCCGGTCGCCGCCGCCCGGGGCCCGAGGCATGTCACGGGCGGTGTCCTCCCGGCCTAGCCGCGTTGCACCCGGCTTCGAGTCGCCCCCGGCAGTGTGTGCGACCGGACCGCGCATAGCGAAGCGTTCACCACAGGAGGTCATGAGGATGGCTGCCGTCATACAAGGGGACACCGGCCTGGCCCAGGCCGCCGACAAGCTGCGCGCGCTCGCGGCCGAGCACGCCGCCGACGCGGACACCAACCGCCGGCTCGCTCCCGAAGTCACGGAGGCGATCCGTGAGGCCGGCTTCGCCCGGCACTTCGTGGCCTCACGCTGGGGCGGTACAGAGGGCAGCTTCGGTGAGCTGACCAGTGCCGTCGTCGCGGTCGGCGAGGCCTGTGCGGCGACCGCCTGGTGTGCCTCGCTCGCCGCGTACTCGGCGCGGTTCGCCTCGCATCTGCCGGAAGAGGGGCACCGCGCCATCTGGGGTGAGAGCCCCGACAGCGTGATCGCCACCGCGCTGATGCCCGCCGGGCGGGCCAAAGCGGTCGAGGGGGGCGGCTGGCGGCTCAGCGGCCGGTGGAGCTACGTCAGCGGGGTCGACTTCGCCGACTGGATCCTGGTCTGTGCCGCCGCCACGGGCTCCGAGGGGCCGCCGCAGCTGCGCTTCTTCGCGCTCCCCCGCGGGACGTGGACGGTCCAGGAGACCTGGGACAGCGTCGGTATGCGGGCCACCGCCAGCCACACTGTGGTGCTGGAGGACGCCGACGTACCGGCGCATCTGTCCTTCGACCGTGCCGACATGCTGACCGGGCACAACGCGACCTCTGCCGCGCCCTGCCACCATGTGCCGTTCCAGGCGGTCGGCGGGCTGACCTTCATCGCCCCTGTGGTGGGTGCGGCCACCGGCGCCCTGGCCGCCTGCGCGGGCACCATGACCGGTCGGCGCCGCAACCACGCGGGCGAGCTGATCATGGTGCGCGCCTCGGGCCGGATCGACGCCGCCCGTCATCTTGTCGACCAGAACGCCGAGGTCATCGACAAGCAGCTCTTCACCCCGGAGCTGATGGCCAGGAACGAGCGCAACGCGACCTTCGCCGCCGAGCTCCTCCAGGAGGCGGCGGGACTGCTGGTACGCGGCGCGGGCACCGGCGGTCTCGGCGAGGCGCACCCCTTGCAGCGGTTCTGGCGCGACATCACCTCCGCGACCAGCCATGTCGCGCTCCAGTACGACACTGCGGCCCGCAAGAACTACTCGGCCGTGCTGCTCGGTCCCGAGGAGCAGTAGCCGTCTGGCCGGCCCCGACCGGTCCTCCGGCACCCGCGTATCGGCCGCGCGCCGTCCGCCGCGCCCACCCGCGCCCCGCCCCGTTGCCCCACCATCCGACAGCCCGCACCTCGCGGAGGTATCCCGATGTCCGCCTGCCCCGTGTCCGACGCGTCCGACGTGTCCGACGTCTATCCCTTCTCCGGTTCGAGCTACCGCGGCCCCGCCCCGCGGTACGCCGCCCTGCGCGCCGACCAGCCCGTCGTCCGCGTCCCCACCGCGGGCGGCGTCGACGCCTGGCTGATCACCCGGTACGAGGACGTACGGGCGCTGTCGGCCGACCCCCGCCTCAGCCGCGCGCTGGCCTGCGGGGAGGGCGCGCCGCGTATCGGCGGCACCATGCACACCACCCCGGAGATGATCATCTCCCTGGACTCGCCGGAGCACTCCAGGCTGCGCAAGCTGGTGGCCGGTGCCTTCACCCTGCGCCGCGTCGAGCGGATGCGGGCCGGTGTGCAGAAGGTCTCCGACGAACTCCTCGACGACATGATGGGCAAGCAGGGCCCGGTCGACCTGGTGCAGCAGCTCTGCCTGCCGCTGCCGCTCACGGTCATCGGCGAACTGCTCGGCGTACCGGCCAAGGATCTGCGGGACTTCGAGAAGTGGGCCCGTGCCTTCGCCACCGTGGACGACCGCGCGGGCGGCGAGGAGTCCCTGGCCGGTCTCGCCAAGCTGAGCGAGTACATCGTCGGGCTGATCGCCGACAAGCGCGCCAACCCCACCGACGACATGCTCTCCGAGCTGATCGCGGCCCGCGACAACGACGACCGGCTCAGCGAACAGGAGCTGGTGACCTTCGGCTTCACCCTGATCGGCGCCGGCTTCGACACCACCGCCAACCAGCTCGCCAACTCGGTGCTCGCGCTGATCGCCGACCACCCCGAGCTGTGGCAGTGGCTCGCCGAGGACCGCAGCCGTATCCCGGTCGCCGTCGAGGAACTGCTCCGGCATGTCAATCTGTTCGCCACCGACACCTCCGGATTCCCGCGGGTCGCCGCCGATGACATCGAGGTCGGCGGGGTGACCATCCGCAAGGGCGACGCGGTGCTGCTGTGCCTGGCGTCGGCCAACCGCGACGGCGACGTCTTCGCCGACGCCGACCGGCTCGACCTGGCCCGCGAGCACAACCCGCACATCTCCTTCGGCCACGGGGTGCACTACTGCCTGGGCAAGCATCTCGGCCGGATGGAGATGGAGATCGCCATCGACGGCCTGGTGCGGCGCTTCCCCGGCCTCCGGCTCGCCGTGCCGCAGGAGGAACTGCCCTGGCACACCGGCGAGATCAACCACACCCTGACCAGCCTGCCGGTGGTCTGGGACGCCCCCTGAGCGCCTCGCCGAGGCCCCGAAACCATCCACCTGGCACGGAGGACAGTGATCATGACATCGGGAGCAGTGACGGTCCCGGACAAGGCCCGTGAGATACGCCTGGCCAAGCACCTGGAGGGCCCCCTCACCCTCGACCACTTCGAGCTCGCCGAGGTCGAGATCCCCGAGCCCGCCCCGGGCGAGGTCGTCGTACGGATGGACCACCTCGCCGTGGCCGCCGCGTACCAGGATCTGATGCGCAAGGACTGCCAGCTGCCGCTGCCCCCGTACCAGGTGGGCGGACGCATCGGTGGCGGGGAGGCCGGCACCGTCGTGAGGTCCAACAGCCCGGACCTCGCCGTCGGCGACCTCGTGCAGTCCATGACCGGCTGGTGCGAGTACGCCGTCGGCCCCGCCCACACCTTCTTCAAGCTGCCTCAGGGCCTGTTCCCCGACACCTCCTACTTCCTGTGCCAGGGCCCCACGGCGTACTACGGCATGGCCGACATCGCCCGGGTCGGTGACGGTGACGTGGTGTTCGTATCCGGCGCGGCCGGCGGTGTGGGCTCGCTCGCCGGGCAGATCGCCAAGCACCGGGGCGCGGCCCGGGTGATCGGCAGCGCGGGCAGCGCGGAGAAGGTGGCGTACCTGGTGGAGGAGCTCGGCTACGACGCCGCCTTCGACTACCACGACGGGCCGGTGGCCGAGCGGCTGCGGGAGCTCGCCCCCGACGGCATCAACGTGTACTTCGACAACGTCGGCGGCGAGCAGTTCGAAGCCGCGATCCAGGTCGCCGCCCCCTACGCCAGGTTCGCCTTGTGCGGCGCGCTGTCCGTGCAGAACGGTGCCGGTGATGACGGCCTGCCGCGGCTCGACCTGATGACGGCGATCACCCGGCACCTGGAACTGCGCCCCTTCGCCTGCTACCACACCCCGGAGCAGATCGGCGCCTGGCTGCAGCACTTCGCGACCTGGCTGGGGGCCGGCACGTTCGTGTTCCCGCAGACCGTGGTCGAGGGGGGCATCGAGGCGGCCGCGGAGGCGCTGATGGCGTGTCTGAAGGGCGCCTACCGAGGCAATGTGTCGCTCTCGCTGAGCTCCTGAGAGCCGAACCCCCGGGGAATCACCTGCTCTCGGCCACACGCGACGAGCCCGGCGAACACTCTTGAGGTGTTCGGGCT
>NZ_JBHXFA010000236.1:0-7483 GCF_042724175.1 Streptomyces sp. NPDC127084 | reverse complement strand
GCCGCGGGCGGGCGGGGCCCTGCGGTCGGTGTTGCGGGGCCCCTCGCGCATCCGGTCAGCGGCTCGTAGCGGGCGCGGTCTTCACCGTGGCGTGCTCTCCGCGGCCTCCACCGGCTGCGCGAAGTCGGCGGCTTCCGCGGTCTCCACGGTGACGCGGGCTGCCATGTCCTCTGCGGAGTCCGCTGTCACCGCGGAGTTCGCGGAGTCGGCGGAGTCGGCGGACTGCACCGTCTCCGTCCACTCACGGGCTCGCAGCGGGAGGCCGGAAGCACCGCCCTCCGGGGTCCGCACCGCCAGGACCTGGTTGACCCCGATCTTGTTCTGCTCGAAAGCCAGCGCGGACGCGGCCATATAGAGCCGCCAGATCCGGGCCCGGCCCGGCGAGGTGCGCCGGACCGCGTCCGGCCAGGAGGACTCCAGATTGGCCACCCAGACCCGCAGGGTGCGGGCGTAGTGCTCACGGATCGACTCGACGTCCCGGGTCTCGAAACCGGCCTCCTCCATGATCGACAGGGTGCTGCCGAGGGGTGCCAGCTCCCCGTCGGGGAAAACGTAGGCGTCGATGAAGTCATCCACGCGGTATGCGGCTTCCGCCTTCGCGTCCTTCTCGGGACGGCGGGCGATCTGGTGGTTCAGCAGCCGCCCACCGGGTTTCAGCAGCCCGTACAACGCGTCCGCGTACTCCCGGTACCGGGCGGAGCCGACATGCTCGGCCATGCCGATCGACGAGATCGCGTCATACGGGCCGTCCTTGACGTCCCGGTAGTCCTGGACGCGGATGTCGACCCGGTCGGTCAGCCCCTCCTGGGCGACCCGCTTGCGGGCGTACGCGGCCTGCTCCCGCGAGAGCGTGACTCCGGTGACCTGGACGCCGTACTCCCTGGCCGCGTGGATCGCCATCGATCCCCAGCCGCAGCCCACATCCAGCAGCCGCCGGCCTTCCCGCAGCCTCAGCTTGCGGCAGATCAGGTCGAGTTTGTCGCGCTGCGCCTCCTCAAGGGTGCCGCCGTCGCGCCAGTAGGCGCACGAGTACACCATCGACGGGCCGAGCACATGCTCGTAGAAGGCGTTGCCCACGTCGTAGTGGTGGCTGATCGCCTGCCGGTCGCGGCTTCTGGTGTGCAGTGGGCCGCTACGCCGGCGCACCTCCTCGGCGGGCGGGCGCACCGGCAGCCAGGCCCGGGGGCCCGCCAGCCGCCACAGCTCCCGGACGGCGGCGGCCAGCCGCGGGTCGCGTGGGAGCCGACTGCCGGGGCGGTCCCAGACCAGCCCGGAGAGCCGGTCGAGTGCCTCGTACAGGTCTCCTTCGATGTCGAGCTCCCCGGCCACCCAGCCGCGGACCATGCCCAGTTCGCCAGGTTTCCAGATGAGCCTGCGCAGGGCACGCTGGTGCCGGAGTACGAGCACCGGGGCATCGGCAGGACCTGCCTCGCTTCCGTCCCAGGCGCGGATACGGACCGGGGGCGGCTCCCCCAGCAGGGTCTCGGCAAGAGTGGTGAGCCGCGAAGCGGCATCGGCCATGGCGCACACCTCCGTGATGCGGATTCCGGAAATGCCCAACACCACGTAAACACCCTCGGCGTCTTGGCGCAGTCCCCTGAGCGCGCAAATGGACGGCGTTTCGGCCACCAGCGGTGGCAGAGCACCGAGGGAACGCCGAAGGGGCCGTCCGCACCACGGATGGCGGACGGCCCCTTCGGGGTCGTGCGAGAAGCGTTCAGCCCGAAGGCGTCAGGACGTCAAGACCTCTGGAGGCCAGGAAGTCAGGACGCCTTGGCCTTCTGCGGGGCCGCGGCGGCTGCGGGAGCCGGGGCGGGCTTGGCGGCCTCGTAGAACTCCTCGCGCGGAGTCTCGATGGCGCCGAGCGAGACGACCTCGCGCTTGAGGAACATGCCGAGCGTCCAGTCGGCGAAGATGCGGATCTTGCGGTTCCAGGTCGGCATCGCCAGGCCGTGGTAGCCACGGTGCATGTACCAGGCGAGACGACCCTTGAGCTTGATCTTCATCTTGCCCATGACGATCATCGCGACGCCCTTGTGCACGCCGAGACCGGCGACCGCACCCTTGTTGGCGTGGCTGTACTCCTTCTGCGGGAAGCCCCGCATACCGGAGATGACGTTGTCGCCGAGCACCTTCGCCTGACGCAGCGCGTGCTGGGCGTTCGGCGGGCACCAGGCGTTCTCGACACCGGCCTTGCGCGAGGCGAGGTCCGGGACCTGGGCGTTGTCGCCGGCGGCCCAGATGTAGTCGGTGCCCTGGACCTGGAGGGTCGGGGCGGTGTCCACGTGACCGCGCGGGCCGAGCGGCAGGCCGAAGCGGGCCAGCGCCGGGTTCGGCTTCACACCGGCAGTCCACACGATGGTGTTGGAGTCGGCCTCCAGGCCGTTCTTCAGCACCACGTGGCCGTCGACGCAGGAGTCCATCGAGGTGTTGAGGTAGATCTCGATACCCCGGCCCTCAAGGTGCTCCTTGCCGTACTTGCCGAGCTTGGGCCCGACCTCGGGAAGGATCTTGTCGGCGGCGTCGACCAGGATGAAGCGCATGTCCTCGCGCTTGATGCTCCGGTAGTACTTGGCCGCGTCACGGGCCAGGTCCTCGACCTCGCCGATGGTCTCGGCACCGGCGAAGCCGCCACCCACGAAGACGAACGTCAACGCCTTGCGGCGGACGTCCTCGTCCGTGGTGGAGTCAGCCTTGTCGAGCTGCTCGAGGACGTGGTTGCGCAGGCCTATGGCCTCCTCGACACCCTTCATGCCGATGCCCTGCTCCGCGAGCCCGGGTATCGGGAAGGTCCGGGAGACCGCGCCGAGCGCGATCACCAGGTAGTCGAAAGGCAGCTCGTAGGCCTCGCCCACGAGCGGTGCGACCGTGGCGACCTTGCGGTCCTGGTCGATGGTGGTGACCCGGCCGGTGAGTACCTCGGCCTTGGGCAGCACGCGTCGCAGCGGGACGACGACATGCCGCGGCGAGATGCTGCCGGCGGCGGCTTCGGGGAGGAAGGGCTGGTACGTCATGTACGACCGCGGGTCGACGACCGTGACGGTCGCCTCTCCGTACCGCATCTTCTTCAGAATGCGACGAGCTGCGTACAGGCCTACGTACCCACCGCCTACTACGAGGATCCTGGGACGCTCCGTGGTGCTCATGCCATCGAGTATCCACCCCCCGTGATGGGGTCGCTCGTGAGCCCCTTCACAAGCATCCAGCGACCCTCTGCTACACTCCGCGGCCCACGTGACGGAGGTCATGGCGAGGGCGGGGAACCACCGGATATCGGCGAACGTTGCCCAACCCTTCTGAGCTGCGGCCACGACCTTCGCAGGCGACGGAGGGCCACCTCCCCTTCCATGATCGTCAAGGTGGGGAGCCCTGCCGGACCGTGGGCAGACATGCCTCGCCGGGCAGAAAAACAGGTCCACGGGCTCCCTGAGGGGCACTTTCTACGGCCGAGTAGAGCCATTTCCTTGTGAAGAACTTCACGAAGCTTTTCCAGCGCGGGGCCCGCTCGCACCTGGCGGACCACATCAGCCGGATGGAGCCGAGCACGACGAGCACATACGCGTGCCGCCTCAGCAGCCCAGCGGCCGAGCTGACGGGACCAGCCGGGCTGTACCGGCTCAGAGTCGGCGGCTACCGGGTCGGCTACCAGGTGCTGGATGGTGAACTCGTCATCCTCGTCGTCAAATCGGCGACCGGCGCGTGGTTCAGCACGGCAGCTGGGGCTTACGCCTCCTCAGGCGATCGACCAGGCGATCCCGTCAAGGATGTCGTGCTCGCTCACCACGACCTCGTCCAGGCCCGTGCGCTCCATGATCGCCAGCAGGACGAGTGCCCCCGCGCTGATCACATCGACCCGCCCTGGGTGGATCACCGGATTCGCCGCGCGCTCGTCGTGCGTGGCGGCGAGCAGCGACCGGGTCACTTCGGCGACCTGGGCCCGGGAGATCCGGGAGTGGTGGATGGCGGCGGAGTCGTACTCCTTGAGCCCGAGCGCGATCGCCGCGACGGTGGTGACCGAACCGGCCAGGCCCACCAGTGTCCGTGCCTCGCGGACCGGCACCGTCCGCTCGGCGAGGTCCAGTGCCGCCTCGATGTCGGCGCGGATGGCGGCGGCCTCGGCCGCCGTCATGGGGTCGTCACGGACATGGCGTTCGGTCAGCCGTACGCAGCCGATGTCCACGGAACGGGCGGCCTCCACATGGGCGTGGCCGACCACGAACTCGGTCGAGCCACCGCCGATGTCCACGACCAGGCGCTCCTCGTGGCCCGGGAGTTCCCTGGTGGCCCCGACGAAGGAGAACTCGGCCTCCTGGTCGCCGCTGATCACCTCGGGTTCGACGCCGAGGATGTCCACGACGCCGCGTACGAAGTCCTCGCGGTTCTCGGCGTCGCGCGAGGCGGAGGTGGCCACGAAGCGCACCTTGCGCGCGTCCAGGGCCTTGATGACCTCCGCGTACTCACGGCAGGCGGCGAAGGTGCGCTCCAGCGCCTCGGGGGCGAGCCGTCCGGTGCGGTCGACACCCTGGCCCAGACGCACGATGGTCATCCGGCGGTCGAGCTCGGCCAGTTCGCCGGTCTCCAGGTCGGCGTCGGCGACGAGCAGCCGGATGGAGTTGGTGCCGCAGTCCACGGCGGCGACGCGGGTCACACGGACTCCCCGGGAGCCTCGTCGTCCTGCTTGCCCTCGTCCGCGTCCGCGTTGCTGTCCGCGCACGGCGTGACACAGGGGCCCTTCGCCCACCACTCCGGAAGCATCGCGATCGCCTCGTCACCGAGCGGGTTCACGCCCGGGCCCGCCGCCAGGGAGTGCCCGACCAGCACATGCAGGCACTTCACCCGGTCCGGCATACCACCCGCGCTGGGGAAGCCCTTCAGCTCCTCGATGGCGTCCCGGCGCGCGATGTAGTCCTCGTGCGCCGCGCGGTAGGCGGCGGCCAGCTCCGGATCTTTCGCCAGGCGCTCCGACATCTCCTTCATCACGCCGTTCGCCTCCAGCGTGCCGATCGCCGAGGCCGCGCGCGGGCAGGTCAGGTAGTAGAGCGTCGGGAACGGCGTACCGTCCTCAAGGCGCGGGGCCGTCTCGACCACGTCGGGGTTGCCGCAGGGGCAGCGGTGCGCGATGGCGCGCAGACCGCGCGGGGGGCGGCCGAGCTGCTCCCGGAACGCGGCGATGTCCGCCTCGGTGGGCGGGGTGTGCTCGGTGGGCGGCGGAGGCGTGTCCATGGGTGAGTCTGTCTCTTCGCTTTTCGTTGTTCGTGCGACCGGCGCTGCCGGTCTCGGTCGGTTGCCGGTCTCGGTCGGTTGTCGTACTAGCGTCCCGTGTCGGCGCGGTCGACGTCATCCCACACGTTCGAGTACCAGGGTTGGCCGACGCCGCCCTCCTCCACGCGCGGCTGCTGCCCCGCCCTGGGGTTGACCATGGTGTAGCCGGTCTCGCCCGGCATGACCATGTGCAGATGCTCGCGCGCCAGCCGCTTGACGTACGCGTCGTCCTGAAGCCGAGCCTTCTCGTCCCGCAGCCGTTCCACCCGCTCGCGGGCCTCGTCGGCGAGCCGCTGCTGCTCGGCGATCTCGTTGCGCTGGGACACGTACTGCCGCGTCGGATAGGCGAGGGCGACGATCATCGAGCAGACCACCAGCGCGAGGAACGCCGCGCGCCCGGTGAGCCGGGAGCGGCGGGCCTGGCGGCGGGTCTGCGAGCGGTACACCCGGGCGGCGGTCTGCTCGCCGAGCAGCCGCAGCCGGGTCGCGGTGGAGAACCGGTCCCGGTCCCGGGCCATGTGCGCCCCTCCCCGTTCGATGCGGTCCGTACGTGCCGACGTCCCCGCACACGGTACGTGACCGGGTGCGGGGACGTGCGGAAAGGACGTGCGCGAGAGCCGTCGGCGCTCGGGCCGGCCGGCCCTCGGCCGGTCAGCCCTTGAAGCGCGGGAAGGCGCTGCGGCCGGCGTACACAGCGGCGTCGTCGAGGATCTCCTCGATACGCAGCAGCTGGTTGTACTTGGCGACTCGCTCCGAACGGGCCGGGGCACCGGTCTTGATCTGGCCGCAGTTGGTGGCGACGGCCAGGTCGGCGATGGTGACGTCCTCGGTCTCACCGGAGCGGTGGGACATCATGCACTTGAAGCCGTTGCGCTGGGCCAGCTCGACGGCGTCCAGGGTCTCGGTCAGCGAACCGATCTGGTTGACCTTGACCAGCAGGGCGTTGGCGGTGCCCTCCTCGATACCGCGGGCGAGGCGCTCCGGGTTGGTGACGAACAGGTCGTCGCCGACCAGCTGCACCTTGGTGCCGAGCTTGTCGGTGATGACCTTCCAGCCGGCCCAGTCGTCCTCGAACAGCGGGTCCTCGATGGACACGAGCGGGTACGCGGAGACGAGCTCCTCGTAGTACTCGGTCATCTCGGCGGCGGAGCGCTCCTTGCCCTCGAAGAGGTACTTGCCGTCCTTGTAGAACTCGGAGGCGGCCACGTCGAGCGCGAGGGCGACGTCCTTGCCGGGCGCGTAACCGGCCTGCTTGATGGCCTCGATGATCAGGTCGAGGGCCTCGCGGTTGGAGTCCAGGTTCGGGGCGAAGCCGCCCTCGTCACCGAGACCGGTGGACAGACCGCGCTCCTTCAGCACCTTCTTCAGGGTGTGGTACACCTCGGTGCCCCAACGCAGCGCCTCGGAGAAGGACTCCGCGCCGATCGGGGCGATCATGAACTCCTGGATGTCCACGTTGGAGTCGGCGTGCGAGCCGCCGTTCAGGATGTTCATCATCGGCACCGGGAGCAGGTGCGCGTTCGGGCCGCCCAGGTAACGGAAGAGCGGGAGGTCGGAGGCCTCGGAGGCGGCGTGCGCGACGGCCAGCGAGACACCGAGGATGGCGTTGGCGCCGAGCGATCCCTTGTTGTCGGTGGCGTCGAGGTCGAACATCGCCTGGTCGATCAGGCGCTGCTCGGTCGCGTCGTATCCGACCAGCTCCGGGCCGATCTGCTCCAGCACGGCGAGGACGGCCTTCTCGACGCCCTTGCCCATGTAGCGGTTCTGGTCTCCGTCACGGAGCTCAATGGCCTCGAACGCACCGGTGGAGGCACCGGAAGGCACGGCAGCACGGCCGGTGCTGCCATCGTCGAGGCCGACCTCGACCTCGACCGTGGGGTTGCCTCGGGAGTCCAGGATTTCCCGGGCTACGACGACGTCGATGGACGGCACGAGCATCTCCTTCTGGGATGTGTCGCTAGGAGTGACGCCGCTGCCGCAGCGTCGGTGCAGGGTCGCTTTGGCCTTGCGGCATGAGCCTAACCGGACCGGGGGCCGCGGTCCGCCGGGGCCCGACCCGTGGGACGAAAAAGGGTGCGAAACCAGCAGAAACCCCGGCCCGGGTGCACCTCCCGTGTCCGTCGCGCTACGGGGGAAGGGAAGCGCACGGAGACGGCGGGGGTGAGGCGTGTCGGGCCGGGGTTGCCTGGGGCGGGGACGCCGCTGGGGTGTTCCCTCGCGG
>NZ_JBHXFA010000235.1:2695-7489 GCF_042724175.1 Streptomyces sp. NPDC127084 | reverse complement strand
GCAGCGGCCAGCCGGCTCCCCGGGAAGCAGCACGGGACTGATCGTTCTCGAAGACAGCGTCATCTCCTTGCCCCGGACCGGCAGCAGGCACCCATCGCAGGCCCAACTCCCCAGATGCCGTCAGCATACCCCCTTGAACCTTCCTAAATTAGGAAGCTATGATGGTGTCGCAAGGTCAGGGGAACAGCCCCAGACCCCTCCGGAAGGACCCGGACCATGCAGCACTTCACCGCCTGGCTCACTGTCGACCCGACCATGATCGTCGGCACCACCTGCGACGTCCTCGTCCTCGAAGATGAGTGGACGGGCAGCGGCTGGACCACGAAGGCGGGTGCGGACGAGGCGTTCAAAGCCGAGACCGGCATTCCCGCCGAGGTTCGCGGCGACCACAGCAAGGCACAGTCCGAGGCCGAAGACCTGCTGACCGAGGCGGGCTGGCGGACGGACGGCGACTGGGAGCAGATCGACTCCGGCTACGTCATCACCGTCGAACGCTCCTGACGATCGCACCAGTTCACGGCCCGCACCGGAAGTAACTCGGGGCGGGCCGCACCCACGAGAGGACTCTCGCCGTGCAGTACAGCGACCCGCCCGACATGCCCGAAGACGAGCGAATGACCCCCGCCGAGTTCAAGGTCGTCCGCGAATTCCTGGGCCTCACAGGCGACTGGCTCGCCGCCCACCTCGGCGTCTCGCCGCGCACCGTCCGCCACTGGGAGCAGGGCAAGTACACCATCCCCGACGGGGTCCGACTGGCGATCGAAGACCTCGAACGGCGCACCGGTGAGTACGTCGACGGCATCGTCGAGAAGCTGATGGACCTCCCAGATCCCGGCGTCATCACCTACCGCGACGACTCCGAATACGAGGCCGCCCACCCCGGGCCCGAGTTCCCTGCTTCCTGGCACCGCGCTGTCGTTGCCCGCGTTGCTCAGGAGGTTCCCGCGCTCTCCATCGCCTACGCCTCAGACGTCCGGACGCCCGCGCCATGACCGGTCCACCTCTGTTCGATTTCTGAGCCGGTCAGACGCTCACCGAGGCTTAGAAACAGGTACCAAGCAGCGGCTGGACGTGGGGGGAGCGGTCAGACCCGTGTGCTGGTGTAGCGCACGTTGGAACTCCACTGCTCCATCACCGGCGCCATGCACCACTGGCACAAAGGGCAGCCGCCGCTGCCGTACTTGTGGGTCTTGCGCTGGCATCCGGAGCAGAGGCCGACCCGGTCCCCGGGACAGGTCAGTGCGGACGGGTCGGGTTCGGTGAGCGGGGGCGGGGGAGTCGTGGTCATCGGAGGGTCCTGTTCTAGGCAGTCATCACAAGTCGCCCACTCGGCAGGATAACGGGCGAGGTCGCACGATCGTTCGAGGCGCGGCCGGGGTCTCGCCGGGCGGCTAAGTCACCGATGATCCGTAGCTGGGTGTCGGGTTGGCAGAACGGGCAGGCTGGCACCGCGTCTGCGGTGAGGAGCCGGCGGGCTTCGTCGCGGCTGACCGCGCGGTGCCGTTTGCCCTTGATGCCGCACTCGCCGTCGTGGACCTGAAGCGGTTCGCTGGTGGCCCTACTCAGTTCGACGACCCAGTCCGGGGGGCGGGGCCGGTTGCGGTGCCCGCGTTCCTCTTCGGCCTGCCGCTTCTGGATATAGGCGATCCTGCGGTCGATGCGGTCCAGACACATGGCGTGCCAGACCCGCAGGGTGGTCAGGCGGTCCAGGTCGGGCGGCAGGTCGTCGGGCATGTCGTGATCCAGATCCGTGGTCCGTGGTGCGCATACTCGCGTGTTCGAATACTAGTTCGATAGTGTGGGGAGTGAGAGGCGGGTGCAGTGAACACGGACGGAGAGATGCGGCAGGTGCCGGTGGTGATGCATGTGCGCTGCCCGGAGCGGCTGCCGGAAGAGCTGTACCGGCTGGTCCTGGAGCAGCTCGGGGAGCTGTCACCGGTGGTGCAGGCCCTGCCGCCCACCGCGGCCCTGGTCGACCTGCGCGGCGCGCTGCGCTACCACGGCGCCACCGCCGCCCACCTCGGAGACGTGCTCCGGCTGCGGACGGTCTCCCGGTACGGCATCGACGTACGCGTCGGCATCGGCTCGACCGTCACCGTCGCCACGACCGCCTCTGCACAGATCCCGCACCCGGGCGGCGTCCTGGCCATCGAGCCGGCCGACGTCACCGACTGGCTCGCCCTGCTCCCCGTAGAGGACCTGCACGGCATCGGCCCCCGTCACGCGGCCGTCCTGAAGCGCTACGGCATCGACCACGTCGGCATGCTCGCCGCGCTCCCGCCGGCCACGGTCCAGCGGATGCTCGGAGGGAAGGCCGGCCGTACAGCGGTCGATCGGGCCCGCGGCATCGACCCCCGCACCGTCACCCCACGCCTCCAGCCGGCTTCCGCGACGGTCCGCCACCGCTTCCCCCACGACGTCCTCGACGGCGCCCCCGCGCGATCAGCCCTGCTCGGCTTGGTCGTGCAGCTCGGTGCTGAACTGCGCCGCCGGGGGCAGGCCGCGCGTGCTCTCACGCTCACGTTGTCGTTCGCCGGCGGCCCGAAGTGGGAGAAGACACGCCGCCTGACCGAGCCGTCCGCACACGAAGACGACCTGCGCCAGCTCACCTACCAGATGATGGACGCCGCCGGCCTCCAGCGCGGCCGGCTGACCGGACTCGCGCTGCGCGGCGAGGACCTGGTCGACGCCGACCAGGTCGCCGAACAGCTCAGCCTCGACGCCGCCCGGCAGGCACGCCTGACGGCGGAGTCGACCGCCGACCGGATCCTGGAGAAGTTCGGGCCCGGAGCGATCGGCCCGGCCGCCACGTACCGACCCGCGAGCTGAGGAGGGGAGCCGTGTCTCCTACAGGTACTGCTCCCAGTCGCTGGTGACGGTGATACGCAGCCGTACGGTGACGCCCTCCCCCGCGCCCGGCGCGGTCTGGGTGTAGGCGTTCTTGGTGACGTCGGTGGTGGAGGAGAAGACGTTGTCGTCCTCGATGACCAGGCCGTCACCCAGAAACCCGGCCCACGCCTCGAAGAGCTTCTCGATCTCCGTGCGGTGTAGCGCACCGGACTCCTTGCCGACCAACACGCCCGAAGGGCTGACCGTCCAGGTCAGCGGACGCAGCCCGGCCTTGGTGGCCCGGGTCAGCAGCCGTCCCAGGGCGAGCTGGCCGGCCCGCTGCTTCTCGTACTCGTACTGGAACTCGCCAGCGGTCATGGAGGACAGCGTAGGAGGGCCCGCGACGATCCCCACGACCGGTGGCCCCCATCGGAGTTGATCCTGAGAGAGGTGCGGGGACAGGTCAGCGCTCGGACGCCGGCGCGGGCGAGGACGCAGCCGTTGGCGCGGGCCCGATCTGGAACGCCTGACGGCGGAGTCGACCGCCGACCAGATCCGGGAGAAGTTCGGGCCCAACTCGATCGGCCCGGCCGCCACGTACCGGCCCGCCTCCTGACCCACACAGGCGAGACCGGCAGTCCGTACGTGTCACGCTGCGGGTATGAGCACCACGCGCCGACGACTCGGCACCGGACCCACCCCCACCCCCGCGACATCGGCGGTACCCCCGTCCGAACGGCTGCTGCCCGCCGAACGCACCGCCAACCCGCTCGCGCAGGACGCCGGGCACCAGGACGTTGTCCTCCCCGCAGGACGGCGGATCCTTGGACCGGGAACGGCCGGGAGCCGGTGATCCCCAAGGGCGCCGGCCTCCGTCCCGAGGTCGCGCCCCTGGTCGCATCCCTGGTCGCACCTCTGGTCGCGTCGGACCCAGCAGACCGGACTACCAAAAGGCCAGACCAGAGCACGTTTTGACGAGTCCGGGCCACGCCGACTACTTCCCTGCAACGCCCTCTACGACGGGGTCGGGCAGGGAAGTCGGTCAAGCGGGTCTTCGTGGCGGGTCCGTCAGCGCGGGGTGAAGGGATCGATGGTGAGGGTGCCGTCGTCGTTCAGCCGGGCGTGGTCGGCGAGTTGGGCGAGCAGATGTTCGGGGCGCAGGCCGGTGCGGGCGGCGACGGCGCGCAGCCGGCGGCTGGGATCAGCAGCAAGCCAGACCTCGGTCCGTAGCTCGTCGCGTGCGTCCTGGCGTTCCTGCTGCCACGCGGCGTGCCGTGTCCTAGCACCGGTCCGTAGTTCGTCGCGTTCCCGCGCCCACTGGCTGCCCTGGACGTCCTGTCCTGGGTCGTAGGCCGGCCAGCCGCAGGTGTCGATCAGGGCGGCGACGCGCCGCCATTCCGTGTGCCGGGCGGCCCACTGCTCCGCCAGATCCTCCGGGTCCGTTGCGTACGGCCCCGGGTCGGCCACGGGGGAGTCCAGTTGCGCGCTGGTCTCCCGCTCCCGCCGCGCGGCTTCCGCGACCTTGTCCGCGACCTGCGCCGCGCTCAGTCCCGCGCCCTGCCGACGGACCGAGGCCCGCGCCACATCCTCCGCACCCCACATCACGCCCCACCCTCCTGCGCCCACTCCAGACCGAGCGCCGCCAGTTGCGCCCGCCGCTCCGGACTCAACTTCCCGGCCCTGCGGCGGGTGTTGTCCAAGAACGCTCCGAGCCGGTGCGGCTCGCCGTCCACGATTTCGACGTGCTTGCGTGCTGGCCGCAGATGCCCTTCGCGGGCGTGGAACTGCTGTGCAGCGGCGAGGTTGGCGGCCCACCGTGCATCCTGCGACTTCGGGGCACCCACGGCCGCCTCACCCTCCCCCAGGGGCTCGATCCCGATGGACTCCAGGAGGTACTGCTGCGCGGGCATCAGCCGCTCCCATCCGGCCCGCTGCCCGGTAACCCACACCCCCAGGTCCTCGACC
>NZ_JBHXFA010000235.1:1992-2685 GCF_042724175.1 Streptomyces sp. NPDC127084 | reverse complement strand
GGTGTTGGCGCGGACCACGTTCATCGAGAGCAGCTCGTCGCCCTCGCGGAAGCTCATGCCCTTCACGCCGGACGTGGCCCGGTAACCCACACCCCCAGGTCCTCGCCCTGCACGATCAGCAGCCCCGGCCCGGCCGGGAGGGCGCCGCCGGTCTGGACATGGGCGAGGGTGAGCCGGTAGCAGCGCTGCCACCCGATCTCCCACGCCACCGGGCACCACCCCGGGTCCACGTCCGCGAGGGCCTCCATACGGGCCTCTGACAGCTCACCAGCGGCCAGGACACTCTCTTCCCCAGCTTCACGCCGTGCGGCGTTCTCCGCCGCCTTACGGGCCGCCGCACGCTGGTTCTTGGCCCACACCCCAAGCGGGAAGTCGTCCCAGACCACGGAGGCCGCAGGCAGGAAGTGCCCGTGGACGTCGGCGTACGAGCGGGCGACGGCCAGGCCGGTGTCCCACGCGGACGCCTGGACCGACCACACCATCCCGAGTGCCTCCAACTCGACCACGCGGGATGCCTCCAGCAACCCGGCCGCGTAGTACCGCCGCTGGTCCGCTACCCACACCCCCAGCGGATTGCCCCCCCTAGGGGGGCCCGGCCCCCGCGGTGACTTGCGTGTAGGGCCCCCCCACAACCCGCTGGGCGGGTTCGCCCCCCCCCCGGGGGCGCGCCCCCCCCCCCCACCCCCCCCCCCC
>NZ_JBHXFA010000235.1:0-1982 GCF_042724175.1 Streptomyces sp. NPDC127084 | reverse complement strand
ACGTACGTGTACGGCACCCGCAACTCGCTGCTGCCGGTTTCACGCCGCCACCTGGTCGCGGCCTCAATCCCGCGCCGCCAGTACGCGGCCTCGGGATCGATCACCCGCAGCCGCACGAACTGGGTGAGCACGGCGGGATCGCGCTCCTCGCTGAACCGGAGCACCCCGGCCGCGGCCGCGCCCACCCGCACAGCGTCGTCCTGCTCCTGGCCGTCCTCGTCGTCCTGGTCGCGGTCGTCATCCTCGCCGACCGTCGGACGGCTGTTGCGCAGACGCGGATCGGCGAGAGCCTCGATCGTCTCCGAGTCGTGCGCCCGCAGTGCCCCGAGGATCTTCGCGAGGGTCCCGTAGGCATCCGAGGTCAGTAGTTCGTTCGCATCCTCGTTCTCCCCGAGGAATACAGGAACGATCAAGGTGGCGAGTTTACCTACCCCGGGACGCATCCGCAGGGCACGCCCGACCATCTGCACGATATCCACCATCGAACCGCGAGCATCCGCGAAAAGAACCGCATCACACTCAGCGGTATCCACGCCTTCGCCCAAAACCCGAACCGAGGAAAGAACCCGCAATTCAGCGCGCACATCCCGGCCCTCAAAATTCGACCCGCCGAGGAAGTCGGACGCGAATTCGTCCAGCACATTACGTCGGTGCGCGGGCGCGTGCTCGCCGTACAGCCACTCCGACCAGACCTGTTCAGCCGGCGGGAACGTGGCGGGATCGTCCGCAGCCAGCCGGGCCGCCGTCACCGGCACCGCGGCCGCCATCGCCTCCGCTTCCCCGACCCGGCTGTGGAAGCTGAGCACCCGCCGGAACCGCTCCTGACTCGCAGCCCGCATCAGCCCGGTCTGCACGGCTGCGAGCCGCGCCCCGCGTACGGCGTCCGAGCCGGTCGCCTCCGTGGTCAGCGCGGCGTACAGCTCGGGATCCCGGATGTCCAGGCACAGCACCTGGTACGGCGCGACCAAGCCCATGCGGATGGCCTCGGAGAGCTTCAGCTTGTACGCGACTGGCCCGAAGATCTCGGAGTCCTCATCCATGGACGCCACCATGCGAGGCTGGTCGCCCTCGGCTTCCCACACCCGCGCCGTGGCGGTCATGTACAGCCGCCGCCTGGCGGGGATCTGCGCCTGGTCGTGCACGGCACCCCAGGGCTTGCCCGCGTCTCCACTGGTGCGGTGCGCCTCGTCGACGACGACCAGGTCCCACACCGGCAGACCTGCCGCGTGCGCGCGCTGGAGAGTGCCCATGCCGACCGAGGCGTACGTCGCGAACACCGTCACCGTCTCGGGGCCGGCGGTCCACGCGACGAGTTCGTCCTGGTCGGTCGTGCACGGCACGCCCTGGCTGTCCGCGCCCCGCAGGGAGCAGACCCCGATCATCGCACCGCGACGGCCACCCGCCCGCCACGCGGCGGCCATCTGCAACAGCAGGTCCAAAGTCGGCACCAATACCAGCACCCGGCGCGCCGAAAGGCGATTTGCCGACTCCACGCCGATCAGGGTTTTTCCGGAGCCGGTAGCGGCGATTACCTGAGTCCGCAGGCCTCCGGGAGGGATGCCCTTTCCTGGTTGTTCCGAGAGATTTCGCAGCACCGAGTCAACGGCTTCGATCTGATGATTCCGAAGCGTCATGCGTGTCATTCCAGCTCCATTTCTCGCATCAATATCGGGATGCATTCTCAGGGCGTCGAACCGGAAAGCATATTGGACTGCCGTTCCGGATGGCTACCGAGCCATCATCCCAGAATCTATCGGTCTACCAGAAGTGACGCAGGCGAGTGTCCGAAGTTGACCGAAAGTGGTGGGTCCCGAGAAGTGACGCGCGGTTAGGGTGGAAAGCGAGCCCGGATACCGTACGGCATCCGGGTGGGCTTCCATCCGGGCCCACCCTCGACCGACACTCACCGGACGCGCCAACTCCCTTCCAGCCAGCCGCTTTAGCAGGGCTGGGGCGCGGAGCGCACCGGTCCTGTCCGGGGC
>NZ_JBHXFA010000234.1:0-7493 GCF_042724175.1 Streptomyces sp. NPDC127084 | reverse complement strand
CACCCCCACACCCGTCTGTTCAGAAGAAGACAGAGCGTCGCTGCACCAGCAGTTTGTAGAGCGTGTGCTGGATCTGTTCCCGCACCTGGTCGGTCAGGTTGAACATCAGCATCGGGTCCTCCGCCGCCTCCGGCGGGTAGCCGTCGGTCTCGATCGGCTCCCCGAACTGGATGGTCCACTTCGTCGGCAGCGGCACCGCACCCAGCGGCCCCAGCCAGGGGAAAGTGGGCGTCAGCGGGAAGTACGGAAAGCCCAGCAGCCGCGCCAGGGTCTTCGCGTTGCCGATCATCGGATAGATCTCCTCCGCCCCGACGATCGAGCAGGGGACGATCGGTACGCCCGCCCTGAGCGCCGTGGAGACGAAGCCGCCCCGCCCGAAACGCTGGAGCTTGTAGCGCTCGCTGAAGGGCTTCCCGATGCCCTTGAAGCCCTCGGGCATCACCCCGACGACCTCGCCCTTCCGTAGCAGCTGTTCCGCGTCCTCCGTGCACGCCAGCGTGTGCCCGGCTTTGCGCGCCAGTTCGTTTATCACCGGCAGCATGAAGACCAGATCGGCGGCGAGCAGCCGCAGATGCCGCTCCGCGGGGTGGTTGTCGTGTACCGCGACCTGCATCATCAGCCCGTCGAGCGGAATCGTCCCGGAGTGGTTGGCCACCACGAGCGCCCCGCCCTGCGACGGGATGTTCTCGATGCCCTTCACCTCGACCCGGAAGTACTTGTCGTACAGCGGGCGCACGAGGGACATCAGCACCTGGTCGGTGAGCTCCTTGTCGTAGCCGAACTCGTCGACCTCGTACTCGCCGGTGAGCCTGCGCCGCAGAAACGCCAGGCCGCCCGCGATACGGCGGTCCCAGCCGCCATGGCCGCCGGCCGTCGTCGCGCCGCCCGCACCCGTGGCGCCCGTGGCGCGTACACCGTTCACGGAGCCCGCGCGGTCCGCCGTGCCCGCGGTCACCGCCTCGGCTCCCGCAGTGGTCTCGGCACCCTCTGACTGCCCCGGCACCGCGCCGGTCGGGACCTCGCGCATCGCCACCGCCTCGGCGGGGGGCCTTCGCCGACCGGCCCCGGGGCGCCGCCGCACCGGGCGTTGCGACGCGCCCGTGCGTGACCGGTCGTCGTCGAACGGAATGACCTTGGCGTCCGCCATCGTTGACTGCGCTCCTTATATCTGGCGCTATCCGGTTGTCTTCGCGCTGTCCGGCGCCGCTGGGTCCGGCGCCACCCGGTCCCGAGGGAGGGGCCGGCCAAGCCCGTGTGCCGGTGCCTAGGCCGAGCCCGGGCCCGTCGTCGTACGGCCGCCCACCATCGCGGGCAGCGCTGCGAGCCCGTCCACGGCCCTGGCCACGCTCTCCGGCGGCAGCAGCCCGGGCGCCCGGCTGCGGGCGAAGTCGGCGAAGGCCGCGGCCGTCGTATAGGCGGGTGCGAAGCCGAGCGTCTCGCGCATCTGGACCGTGCTCACCACCCGGCCGTGGGTGAGCAGTCGGATCTGCTCGGGGGAGAAGTCGGTGACGCCGACGGTACGCAGCGCCGAACCGACCCAGGTGACGGCGGGCAGCAGCACCGGCACCGTGGGACGCCCCAGCCGCCGCGAGCACTGCGAAAGCAGCAGCACCCCGTCGCCTGCGATGTTGAACGTCCCGCTGTTGAGCGTGCCGCGCCGCGGCTCATGCGACGCGAGTCTCAGCACCTCGATGACATCGTCCTCGTGGACGAACTGGAGCCGCGGGTCATAGCCGAGCACCGTCGGCAGCACGGGCAGCGAGAAGTAGTCGGAGAGCGGGGAGTCGGCCCGGGGGCCGAGGATGTTGGCGAAGCGCAGCACACACACCGCCACATCCGGCCTGCGGCGTGCGAAGCCACGGACGTACCCCTCGACCTCCACGGCGTCCTTGGCGAAGCCGCCGCTCGGCAGCGACTTGGCCGGGGTGGTCTCGGTGAACACGGCCGGATCGCGGGGAGCGGAGCCGTACACACTGGTGCTGGACTTCACGACCAGGCGCTTGACGGTCGGGGACTTCTGGCAGGCACCGAGCAGCTGCATGGTGCCGATGACGTTGGTCTCCTTCACCACCGCTCTGCCGCCCGAGCCCAGGGGCGTACCTGTGACGTCCATGTGCACGACCGTGTCGACTCCGTGCTCGGCCAGCACGCGCGCTATGGCGGGCTGGCGGATGTCCGCGCGGACGAAGTCGGCGCCGCCGAGCGGCTGCTCGGGCGCCACCGCGTCCACGCCGACCACCCGCTCCACTTCAGGGTCCCGCTGGATACGCCGTACGAACCGGCCCCCAAGCTGCCTGGCCACACCGGTGACGAGCACGACCTTGCCCAAGATCAGCGCCTTCCGTTCGCTTCTCCCCTACGCGTCACCGTAGCGGGTTGATGTTGCGCTGTGATGACCGCGAGCCGGTCTTCACGGCTCATTGCCCCCAACGCCGTACGACACGGGGAGGCGGGGACGCGAACACGCCAGGCCGAGGGAGAACTCGCGAGAACGCGGCGACGTGCCCCGGACCTCGCGGCGGCGCCGGGAGTCATGGGATGACGCGAATGTATACGCGGGCCGTGGAGTGCGACACGAGCCACAAACGCACCGCGGCCCTCCCACCGGGGTCGGTGGAAGGGCCGCGAATACACGGACAGCCGTCGCTTACTTCTTGTTGCGACGCTGCACGCGCGTGCGCTTGAGCAGCTTGCGGTGCTTCTTCTTAGCCATCCGCTTGCGCCGCTTCTTGATAACAGAGCCCACGACTACCCTCGCTCACTTCTTCTCACTCGGTGCGGGGCGTCTGGGCCCACACGACCTACGTCGGCCTAGCCTACCCGCCTGAGCGACGCGCTTGTAACCGAGGGGATGTCTCAGGCGGATTCGACCCCCACAAAGGACTCGCGGAGATACTCGTGAACCGCCTGCTCCGGCACCCGGAAAGACCTCCCCACCCTGATGGCCGGCAGATGACCGCTGTGCACCAACCGGTACACCGTCATCTTCGACACCCGCATCACCGAGGCGACTTCCGCCACGGTCAGAAACTTGACCTCGTTGAGAGGCCTTTCGCCAGCAGACATGACCCACCTGTACCTTCCGCGCACGACGCCCACCGGCTTCCCCTCCGGTGACTCTTCGTCGCGGTGCGCTCACTCCCCAGACTAGGGGCGGGTGGTACGAATGGGGAAGAGGAGCAGCCGTCAGCCGTTTACTGTGACAGACACGCTCGATTGAGTACATAGCGAGTAAGCGGCCGGTAGTAATCGGACCGCACAGCGTCATCAAGCGGAACGACGACCGCCACCCGCCCCTCGGCCTCCCCGACGAACAGCGCCGGATCGTCGGTGTCCGCCAGCCCGATGGCATCGAACCCGAGCTGACCTGCACCGCAGACCCAGCCGTGATCCCCCACGACCAGCCCGGGAAGTGGCCCTCCGGCCTCCGCCAGACGCTCCAGAGCGGCCCGAACCGGGAGGGGTGAGTGGGTGTGCGCGCCAAGCCTCCGACCGGCGTCCCGGGCGTGCGGTTCTCGCACCAGGGCAACTCCCCGGACGTAGTCGAGGTTGTACGTGCGTACCCCGAACCGGGTCGTTATGTCGACACATCGCCCCTGCGCTGGTGTGAGGACAACACAGCCCGCCGCCGACAGAGCGTCTGCCAGCTCGGCGTAGAACCCCAGGAGACGGTGCGGATGGCCGGTCCCGAGCAACACCGGCGTCCGCTGCCGGGCAGCCTCGGCAAGGCGTTCGGCGAAGGCATCGAGACCGTTCAGTGTTCTTTCGGGATCGATCACATCCGGACCGGAGACATCGGCGGGGTCGTCCGAGACACCGCACTTGTCGGCCATCAGTGCGATCAGATCCCGTTCACCCCATACCCATTCGGGATCGAGTCCGAGCGTGACCCGGGGATCCCGTGCCGCGAACAGCCGATAGCTGCGCAGACTCTCCTCCCTGGAGGTGGCCACCGGACCCGCGAGCCGCGCTGCCAACAGATGCGCGCGAAGCGCTCCCCTGCTCAACACCCCCCGATGCTCCCGCAGGCTCAGCACCAGCGCCGGGAATCCCGGGCAAATCCGCACAGTCGGCGTAACGCACCGCCCCTTGGTCGACTACCGGCCACGGCCCACGACCACGGCCCACGGTCCGGAAACATGGCCGGAATCGCGTTCCGAGCCCGGCAACGGGCCGGACTCACGGGGCCACAGGGTCACGGGCGCCGGAACGGCCTTATGCCAGCAGGCCCCTCAGCGGGAACGCGGACCGCCGGGTCGCCAGTACGGCCTGGTCCAGCCGGTCCGCCGGGTCGTACCCGCTCTCCCACTCCCGCCACACCGGCGTGAGCCCGTCCGTCATCCGCCCTGGCCCCAACTGCCGGGTCCGCGCGTAGACCTCGTCACGCCACTCCTGCGGCACCTCCGACTCTGGATCCACCGGAGCGTGCGCCGCGATCCCCACGAGATGCGTCCACGACCGCGGCACCACATCAACCACCGCGTAACCGCCTCCGCCGAGCGCGAGCCACCGCGCGTCTTCGACATACTCATGAGCCAGGCTGTGGCAGGCCTGCTGTACGAGCCGCTGAGCGTCCAGCGAGACCGCCAGATGCGCCAGCGGATCCTCGAAGTGCGTGTCAGCGCCGTGCTGGGTCACCAGCGCCTGCGGCCTGAAGTCAGCCAGCAGTTCGGGTACCACCGCGTGGAACGCCCGCAGCCAGCCCTCGTCGCCGGTCCCGGCCGGAAGGGCGAGGTTCACGGCGGACCCCTCGGCCGCGCCCTCCCCGCCCGTCTCCTCGGGCCAGCCCGTACCCGGGAACAGCGTCCGCGGATGCTCATGCAGCGAGATGGTCAGCACCCTCGGGTCGTCCCAGAACGTCGCCTGCACCCCGTCGCCGTGGTGTACGTCGACATCCACGTAAGCGACCCGCTCGGCGCCCAGTTCCAGCAGCCGCGCGATGGCGAGCGAGGCGTCGTTGTAGATACAGAACCCGGACGCCGACCCCGGCATGGCGTGGTGCAGCCCGCCGGCGAAGTTCACGGCGTGCGCCGCCTCCCCGCGCCACACCGCCTCGGCCGCGCCCACCGACTGCCCGGCGATCAGCGCGGCCACCTCGTGCATCCCGGCGAAGGCCGGATCGTCCATGGTCCCCAGGCCGTACGACTCGTCGGCGGCCCCGGGGTCCTGGGACGCGGTCCGCACTGCCGCCACATAGTCCTCGCGGTGGACCAGTCGCAGCGTCGACAGACCAGCGGGTTTGGCCGCCACCACGTCGAGCGCGCGATCGAGCCCGTACGCCCGCACCAACCCCATGGTCAGTGCGAGCCGTACCGGATCCATCGGGTGGCCGGGCCCGAAGTCATACTTCGTGACCGCCTCGTCCCACATCAACCGTGCGCGCCCGCTCATGAACGCCACCGTATCGGTCGGACTCCGGCGCGAACGAGCGGGCATACACCAGTGTCACAAGCACCAGGCACATCGGTACAAGCATCGCACCCCGGTAGTCCCAGGCGTCCCCAAGCGCACCGACCAGTGGCGAGCCGATCAGGAAGCCCACGTAGTTGAAGATGTTCAGGCGTGCGACGGCCACATCGCTGGCCCCGGGGAACAGCCTTCCGGCGGCGGCGAACGTCTGCGGAACGACCACACACAACCCGAGCCCGAGCAGGGTGAATCCAGCCAGTCCGGTCCACGCGCCAGGTGCCACCGCGACCACGGCGAAGCCTCCGGCCGCCAGCACCGTCCCACAGCGCACCACGGTCACCGCCCCGAAGCGCCGCACACCCAGGTCCCCTACGGCCCGCCCCAACAGGGTCGTCACCATATACGCGTTGTACGGGACGGTCGCCAGCTCCTCCGAGCTGCCCAGCACGTCCTGGAGGTACTTGGCACTCCAGTTGGAGACCGTCGAATCCCCGATGTACGCGAACGTCATCACCAGGCACAGCGGCAGCAGCAGCGAGAATGCCACGGCCGAACCGCCGGCGCTCCCCGCCTCGTCCCGCTCGCTGGGAGACTGACCCGCGTCCCGGTACCAGCGGCTTCCGACGAACGCCGCGGGCAGCAGCACCGCGACCACCGGCAGATACAGCGCCACCAGCGGCAGTTCCCAGTGCGCACCGGCCCAGGCCAGTGAGGCACCGGCGATCCCGCCCAGGCTGTACACGGCGTGGAAGCCGAGCATGATGCTGCGGCCGTACTCCCGCTGAAGGCTCACCCCGAGCATGTTCATGGCCGCGTCCAGGGCGCCGACGGCCAGTCCGAACGCCCCCAGGGCCACGGCCGCTTGCCACTTCTCCGTCCCCGCACCCACGCCCAGCAGGGCCAGCAGCACCACCGGCTGGGACCAGCGCAGCACAGCACCTGGCCGGACACGCGCCACGAGCTTCTCCGTGGCCACACTGCCCACACCGGCCAGGATCGGCACAGCGGCAAGGAAGACCGGCAGCAGCGCGTCGGATATGCCGTACCGGTCCTGGATCGCGGGTATCCGGGTCACCAGCAGAGCGAAGGTCACACCCTGCACACCGAAGCTGAGCGCCAGCGAAGCCCGGCCGTGCCGAAGTGCCGCTTGAGCGATTGTCATGGCCGCACAGCGTAAGGCGCTCAACTACCCCTGGGTAGATGGATCACAGCATCAAATGGATCAGAGGGTCAGGCGGTTCAGCGGATCAGTCCGGGCAACTCCGCCATGTCCCCGAAGTACCCGTTGGCGCCGTCGAGCTTCGCGGGCGACGTCATCGCGGTGAACCCGTACACATCCATCCCGGCGGCGCGTGCGGCGGCCACCCCAAGGGGGCTGTCCTCCACGACCACACACCGCTGGGGAGCCACCCCCATGCGCTCGGCCGCGTACAGGAACAGATCCGGCGCCGGCTTCCCCCGCCCCACGTCCTGGGCGCTGAAGGTGTTCTCGTCCCGGAACCAGGCACCAAGCCCTGCCTTGCGGTGCCCGACCCTGATCCGCTGATGACTCCCCGACGAGGCCACGCAGTACGGAACCTGGTCGGCCACGAGCTTCTCCAGCACCGCGCCCACCCCCGGCACGGCCTGGAGCGCCTGCTCGAAGGCAGCGAACGTGCGCGCGTGGAGGGTGTCGTCGAAAACCTCGGGCAGCCGCTGCCCGGTCCGCTCCAGGACGAGGTCGTGGATGCGGTGCACGGCGGACCCCATGTAGTCCCGTATCGACTCCTCGTACGAGGTGGGGTGGCCAAGCTCCGTCAGATACTCCGCGAGGATCGTGTTGGCGATCGGCTCACTGTCCACGAGCACGCCGTCGTTGTCGAAGATGACCAGGTCATAGCGCATGCGTCCAGCCTATTGAAGTCGGCCGCAGCCGCCGCACGGCGCCCATGTCGCCGACGGCCAGGGCCGGGAAGGAGGTAGTCGCGCGGCTCAGGGACCATACCGAGCCTGAACGCAGAAATGCCTCAACCCCCGGACAAGGCCCGGGGGTTGAGGCTGAAAAATTGTTCGGCGGTGTCCTACTCTCCCACAGGGTCCCCCCT